>DATINN010000566.1:0-3188 GCA_035474175.1 Mycobacteriales bacterium
TCGGGGACACCGAGACGCGCGAGAACGGCGCGGCGGTGCAGCACCGGCCGGCGTCGTTGCGCGGCCGCAAGCTGCCGGACGAGGCGGCCGGCCGGCTGCTGACGCGGGACCGGCTGGCCGAGGCGGCGGAGGCCGCTCCGCAGGACCAGGAAGCCCGGATCCGGCTCGCCACCATCGACCGGTTGATCTCCGATCTGGCCGCCTCGTCCGACCTCACCCCGGCCTCGGGGGCCGACTCGGCGATCGACGGCGCGCCGGCGGCCGGCCGGGTCCCGCTGGAGCGGGTCTGCCTGCTCGAGGAGCTCGGTACGGACGTCGGGACGAGCGCCGAGGCCGAGGCCATCGGCCTGGTCGTCGTGGCCGGTCCGGTCACCCGGCTGTCGGCCGTGCACGCCGTACGGGACCTGCAGGCGGCGTCCGGCTGGCCGGTGCTCGGGGTCCTGGCCGAGCGCAAGCGCGGCGGAGCGTGGTCGTGACGGCCGGCCCGGCGCCGGCCAGGTTCGTGGCGACCGGCGGTGAGGTGCTGGCCGTGACCCAGGCGGCGCCCGGGGCCCGCCGGCTGGTGGAGAAGGCGGTCGGAGTGCCACTGGCGCCGGCGCCACCGTCGGCGCCCACCGTCGCGCTGCACATCGAGCCCAGCCGGGCGCCGTTCGACCGGGCCGGCCTCGCCCCGCTCACCCGCGGCGCGTACGCCGGCGGCGGCCGGGTGCTGCTGGAGGACGCCTGCTCGTCCGGGTTCGACCTGCTGGTGACCGCGGACGCGCCGGCCGGCCGGCTCACGGTGCGGGCGCGCTACCGGCCGACGCCGCGCACCCGGGCGGCCAACCTCGCGCTGCCGCAGCGGTTCCGGCTGCTGGCCGGCCAGACCCTGGTGCACTACCCGGTGCTGTGGCGCTCGGGCTGGCGGGGCCGGGTACCGCTGCACGCCTGCGTGCTGTCCGGGGCGGGCTCGGTGCCGATGCTGGCCGGTCCGGGCGGGGTCGGCAAGTCCACCTTCCTGCGCCGCGCCGTCGCGGCCGGGGCCGTGGCGACGGCGGACAACCTGTGCGCGGCGGACGAGCAGCGCTGCTTCGGCCTGGCCGAGCCGCTGCGGGTGGACGGACCGGGACCGCGGCGGGGCCGGCGGCCGGGCAGCTCGCACGGTCGCCACCCCGAGGCCTTCGGGACCCGGGCCGGCGTGCTCGCGCCGGACCGCGTCGTGGTGCTGGAGCGCGGCCGTACGACCGGGATCGACGTGACCGAGCCGGAGCGGGCGGCCCGAGCCTTGGTCTGCGGCACCTACGCCGCCGGCGAACTGCGCCGGTACTGGGCCTTCGCCGCCACGCTGGCGCTCGGCACCGGCCTCGGTCCGGCGCACCCGCCGGTCGCCGCCGTCGCCGCCGGCTACGTCCACCGGCTGCCGTGCGTCCGGGTCCGGGTCGGCGACGGGGACTCGATCAGCCTGGCGCAGCTCTCGGTCGTCCCGGTCGGAGCCGTCGCCGTGGACGGGAGCCCGCGATGACGAAGCTGCGCGTCGCCACGGTGATCACCCGGCTGCAGGCCGGTGCGGGCGGGGTGGCACTGCGCGGAGCGCTGGCCCTGGACCGGTCCGGCTACGACGTGACGATCCTGGTCGGCGGCGCGGGCCTGGACGGCGGCACCGACGGGCGGACCAGGCACTGGCCGGGCGCCGACGTGGTCTTCGGCGACGCCGCGGTCGACGGGGCGCCGGAAGGTGACCTGCTGGCGCGGGCGCACGCGGCCGGGCTGGCCGTGGCCCGGATACCCGCACTGGTGCCCCCCATCTCCCCGAGCCGCGACCGGGCCGCCTTGCGCACGCTGACCCGGCTGCTGGGGGAAGGCGCCTACGACGTCGTGCACACCCACAGCGCCAAGGCCGGGGCCGTCGGGCGGCTGGCCGCGGCGCGGGCCGGTTGCCCCCGCATCGTGCACACCTTCCACGGCTTCCCGTTCCACGAGTTCCAGTCGCACCCGCGCCGGGCCGCCTACGTCGGGCTGGAGCGCCGGCTGGGCCGGCACACCGACGCCTTCCTCGCGGTCGGCACCGTCGTGGCCACCGACGCGCTGCGGTTGCGGTTGGCCACCGCGGAGCGGATGCGGACGATCACCCCCGCCGTCGAGGCGACACCCGCGCCGGCCGGGGCTGAGGCGCGCGCGGAGGCGCGGCGCCGCCTGGGCCTGCCGGCCGGTGTCCGGGTGGTCGGCACGGTCGGCCGGGTCGACTACCAGAAGGCGCCGGAGCACTTCGTCGACGCCGTCGCGCTGCAGGCGCCGGACGTCCACGGGGTCTGGATCGGCACCGGGCCGCTGCAGGACAAGATGCTGGCCCGGGTGCGGCAGCGCGGGCTGTCCGACCGGTTCCACTGGCTGGGCCACCGGGACGACGTCGCGCGGCTCCTGCCGGGGTTCGACGTCTTCGCGCTCGCCAGCCGGTACGAGGGCGTTCCCTGCGTGCTCGTCGAGGCGGCGGCCGCCGGGGTGCCGGCGGTCGCGACCGCCGTCAACGCCGTCTCCGACGTCGTGGTGCCGGGGGAGACCGGACTGCTGGTGTCCCCCGGCCGGCCCAGGGCGCTCGGCGCGGCCGTCCGCTACCTCCTCGACCACCCGGCGGAGGGGCACCGGATGGCCGCCGCCGCCCACGACCGGCTGGGGGACCGGTACCGGCCGGAGGCGCTCGGCGCGGTGCTCGAGGAGACCTACCGCGGCCCCTCCCGGCGACCGGCCTGAGGGGACCGACGATGCCTGCCTGGACGCCACCGAGTCAGCGCTGGCGGCTGCTCGTGCCCGCCGGCGCGCTGGTCGTCGACGCCGACGCGGGGCCGCCGGGACGGTCCGGTGCCGACCTGCCGCCGGGCGCCGACGTCGTCGTCGTCGGCTCCCGCCGGCGGGTGCGCGCGCACGCCCGGGCGACCGGGTTGGCCGTCACCGGCGAGTACCTGGCGCTGCCGTCGCTGGCCGCGCCGGTGGTGCTGGCACCGGTCCCGGCGCTGGCCTGGACGTCCAGGGCCGTGCTCACGGTTCCGCCCGGGGTCACCCGGCTGCACCTGCCGTACGCCGTCGCGATCATGCTGGCGCGGCGGTGTCCCGGCCTGCTGCGCTGGGTCGCCCGCGACCGCGTCCTCATCGGGCGGCGGCCATGACCGGTCCGGGCGCCGGCGGGCCAGCCGTGACCGGTCCGGGCGCCGGCG
>DATINN010000567.1:0-2235 GCA_035474175.1 Mycobacteriales bacterium
CCGGCCCGCGCCGACGTCCGGGACCGGGGCGAGCGCCGGACCCACGTCCGCGCCGGGGGCGGCAGCGGGAGCAGGACCCGCACCCGGGCCCGGGACCGGGGCGGGAACCGGGCTCGCGTCGGGGCCGGGGACGGGGGCGAATGCCGGGCCGGCGTCGGGTTCGCCGGCCACGGTCGCCGGATCGCCGCCGGTCACGGCGCCCTCGCCGGCCGCCGACCCGAAGGCGGGCTCGAAGTCCGGGACCGCGGGCGCTCCCGCGGGACCCGCCTCCCGCGCCGCGACCGCGCGGCGCACGTCGTCGCGCACGATGCGCCCGCCGGGCCCGGTCCCGGTGAGGTCGGCCAGCGCCAGCCCGTGCTCCCGCACCAGCCGCCGCGCCAGCGGGCTCGACAGCACCCGCCCACCGTTCGTCCCGGCCGCGACCGGGGCCGGGGTGGCCACCGCGGCCGGACCGGCCGGCGCCCCGCCCAGCTCGGCCAGCACCGCGTCCACGTCGGAAATCTCCTCCCCGGGCTCGGCGATCAGCGCCATCGGCGCCCCCACCGCCACCGTCGTCCCGGGCCGGACCAGCGTCCTGACCATGACCCCGTCGCCCTCGGCCGGCACGTCCACCGCGGCCTTGTCGGTCTCCACCGTCGCGATCGGGTCCCCGTCGGAGAACGCCGCGCCCTCCGCCAGCGACCACTCCGACAGCGTCGCCTCCAGCGTGTTGGCCGCGACCTCCGGCATCCGCAGCAGCCGCGCCATCAGCCCGCCCCGATCTCGGCCTGGATGTCGCGCAGCGTGGCCGCGACCTCCTCGCGCCGCGCGAACGCGGCCCGCTCCAGCACCTTGCTGATGCTCGGCGACGCCTCGCCGCCGGTGACCCGGTCGACCGGCCGGTCGAGCCAGTCGAAGAGCCGCCGCTGGATCTCGTCCGCCAGCCACCCGCCGTACGACGTGCCGACCGGGCCCTGCTCGACCAGCAGCACCCGGTTGGTCTTGCGGATGCTGGCCTCCAGCGTCTCCCAGTCCAGCGAGGCCCGGTCCAGCCAGCGCAGGTCGATCACCTCGGCGTCGATGCCGGTCTCCTCCACCGCGGCCAGCGCCTCCGGCACCATCGCCAGGTAGGCCACCACGGTCAGCTCCGCCCCGGTCCGCCGCACCGCCGCCTTCCCCACCGGCAGGCAGTAGTCCAGGTCGTCGACCGGCCCGGGACCGGCGGACCCGTAGAGGTCGACGTGCTCCAGCACGACCACCGGGTCCTCGCAGCGCAGGGCCGAGTTCATCAGCCCCACGTAGTCGTACGGGGTGGACGGGGCCACGATCCGCCAGCCCGGCGCGGTCGCGTACATCCCGGCCGGGTCCATCGAGTGCTGGGAGCCGTAGCCGGTGCCGGTCGCGGTCTTGCTGCGCAGCACGTACGGCACGGCGCCGGTGCCGCCGTACATGTGCCGGGCCTTGGCGACCTGGTTGAACAGCTGGTCGGCGGCGACCCACATGAAGTCCGCGTACATCAGCTCGACCACCGGGCGGAACCGGCCGGCGATGGCGATCCCGCCGGCCAGGCCGGTGAACGAGTTCTCGCTGATCGGCGTGCCCAGCACCCGGTCCGGGTGGGCGTCCTTCAGGCCGCGGGTGGCGCCGTTGGTGCCGCCGTTGAGCCGGTGCACGTCCTCGCCCATCACCACGATGCGGTCGTCGGTGGCCATCCGCCGGGCCATCACGCCCGCGACCGCCTCGATGAACGGCATGTCCGCCCGGATCGACCCGGTGAACTCGTACCGCGCGCCGTCGAACTCGGACAGGTCGCCGCGCACCCCGACGTCCACATAGGACGGATCGGGCCACTCCGCGGGCCGGATCCGCTGCTGCCCCGGCTTCCCGCCCGGCAGCGGCTCCAGCAGCACGTCGCCGACCTCCGCCAGCAGCCGCCCGGCCGCCGCCACCGACCCGTCCACCTGCTCCTGCGACAGCAGCCCGCGCCGGACGGTCAGCTCGCCGAGCCGCACGACCGGGTCGCGCGAGCGCCAGGTCTCCTCCTCGGCCTTGTCCCGGTAGCGGAAGGCGCTGCCCGGGAACGGCCCGTTCTGGTGGAAGAACCGGTAGGTGTCGGCCTCGATCAGGGTCGGACCGCGGCCGGCCCGCATGTGCTCGACCGCTTCCCGCATGGCCAGGTGCACGGCCAGCGGGTCCATCCCGTCGACCCGCCAGCTGGCGATGCCGAAGCCGGGCCCGCGGGCGGACAGCCGCGGC
>DATINN010000568.1:0-2257 GCA_035474175.1 Mycobacteriales bacterium
GCGGGGGCCGGGCCAGGCAGGCCCCCGGCTCATGCCGCCGCATCGGCCGGCCACCTCTCGAACGGCGATGCGAACAGGTATTCGGGCACGATCGTCTCGTCGTACCCGCCGTTGCGGGCGACGAGGAACTGGAAGCCGACCCACGCCGGCCCGTCCGCCGGCCCGTCCACCGGCTCGGTGGCCAGCACGGTGCCGACGAGGTCGCGCAGCAACCGGTACGCCGGCAGCCGGGTGACGTCGATGTCGGTCGAGTTGAGCTGGGTGATGACCTCGTTGCAGATGTCGGAGATCGCCTTGTCCCGGCGCCGGTCCGGGAACCACACCATCTGCCCGGCCGTACGGCGGTGCAGCGTGGTCGTCTCCCGCCACGGGCTGACCGCGCCGCTGCCGTCCAGGTGCCGGTGCAGCACCCGGAAGTCGTGCACGGCCGGCTCGGGCGCGAAGAACCGCCAGTTGGGGATCGCGGTCGCGGTCCGGTCGAACTTGCGGAACCGGTCGAAGGCCCGGTTGGGGTGCTGGCTCAGCCCGGTGACCAGGACCCAGCCGGTCAGGGCACCGGCCACGGCGAGGTCGCGTACGGCTGCCGTCTTCATGCGATCGCCTCCGTCGTCGGGGCGCCGGCCAGGCCGAGCTCGGCGACGAAGCCGACGATGCGGTCGGCCACGGCCTCGGCCGGCGGGCGCAGGGTGAGGATGGTGTCGTGGTTGCTGCCCGGGACGATCTCGTGCCGGCTGCGGGCGGACCCGGCCGCGACCAGCTCCTCGTGCAGCTCCAGCTGCACCTTCTCCTGGGCCACGGTGCGCTCGGCGCTGAGCCCGAGGACCGGGACGGCCAGCGGCGGGACGGGGTGGCCGAAGTCCGCGACGGTCGCGGCCCACTCCCGGCGGCCGGCCTTCCAGATGCGGGCGTCGCGATACTGGGCCAGCGCGGTGCGGCGGGCCGCCTCCGGCAGCGTCAGCACCCACTCCGGCACCTCGAGCAGCTGGCCGCAGCCGAGCTCGACGGAGTGGCAGATCAGCGGGAACGTCTGGGTCAGCGAGTCCGCGCCGGCCTGCTGCCGGGGCGAGCGGACCAGCTCCTCGGGGTGGCTGCTGTCGACCAGCACGACCGCGCGGACCAGGTCCGGGCGCCGGGCGGCCAGCAGCAGGGCCAGGTAGCCGCCCAGCGAGTGGCCGACGACCACGACCGGCCGGCCCTCCGCCACCCTGTCCGCGAGCAGGGCGGCGTGGTCGACCAGGTCCTGCAGTGACCGGGGCCCGGTCGCGGTCACGCTCGGCCCGTACCCGACGCGGTGGTAGGTGACGACCTCGGCGGTCCGGCCGACCGCGCCGGCGATCCACTCCCAGTGCTCCGGCGTGGCCAGCAGCGCGTTCTCGAACAGGTAGACCGGACCGGGGGCGCCGACCAGCCCGGTCCGCCGGTACGCCAGGCGGTCGCCGGCGCCGACGTCGAGGAACCGCTCGTCCCCCCGCCCGGCCAGCACCGTCCGGCGCACCTCGCGGCGCTTCAGCACGGCCCCGACGGCCAGCCCGGCCGCGGCCACGCCCAGCATCCGCGGCACCAGGTCGGAGCGCTCGCCGCCGGGCTCGGCCGCCGTGGTCGACCGGTCCCGGGCCGTGTAGAGCTGGGCCGGGTGCATGGACAGGAACGCCGGCACGAACCGGCCCAGCGCCATGGTCCGCGCGATCCCCAGGTGCATCGCCGTGACCCCCAGCGCGTACGGCTGGGCCAGCCGGCCGCGACCGAGGTAGGACAGCGGGGCGGCGCACTCCAGCGCCAGCACGCCGGCGCCCATCGCCTTGGCCGCCGCCGGGAACCGGCGGGTCAGCCGCCAGGTCCACTCGTCCCCGTACGTCATGGTGCGGGTGACGCCCTCCAGCGCCTGCCCCTGCCGCCAGGTCCGGCCGGCGATCTTGGCGTACCCGGAGACGGCGTAGGACATGGTGCCCTGGACGCCGATGGCCCAGAGGCCGGCGTCGGCCACCCGCGGGCTGCGGCTGGACCGGGCCACCGCCGCGACCGACTGGACCAGGAAGCTGACCTGGTCCGATCCGTCCGTGCCGTAGTGGTGGCGGGGGTGCAGGAGCACGGACGTGGTGGCCAGGGTGCTGTCCAGGGCCAGCCGCCGGCCCCGGCTGCCGCCCGGCAGCAGCGCGGCCGCGGCGGTGACGACGCGCAGCGCGTGCAGCGCGGTGGTGACCCGGGGCTCGCCGACGAACTCCAGCACCCGCCGGGCCGGCTTCGACCGGAACGCCGA
>DATINN010000569.1:0-2350 GCA_035474175.1 Mycobacteriales bacterium
GGGGCGGTCTACCGGGACCCGGTCGCGTTCGCGGACGGTTTCCGGACCGCCGCGCTGATCGGGTCCGGGATGCTCGTCCTGGGTGGATTACTGTCCGCGGTGGGCATCCGGAACTCCCCCGACGAGCCCGAGACCGAGCACTGCTACTCCTGCCCGCTGGACGGGCCGCACCTGGAGACGGTGCAACCCGCGCGAACACCGAGGACAACATGAGCGAGAGCGAACGGTCGATCCTGAGCCACATCGACGAGCTGGTCGCCGAGGAGCACGACCTGCGCGCCCGGCACCAGGGCGCGGGCCTGTCCGACGAGGAGCGGCAGCGGATGGCGCAGCTGGAGGTCGAGCTGGACCGGGCCTGGGACCTGCTGCGCCAGCGCCGGGCCCGGACCGAGTACGGCGAGAACCCGGACGACGCCCAGGAGCGCCCGGCCAACGAGGTCGAGACCTACCTGCAGTAGGAGGCGAGGAGGTTCAGCTGGAGACGTCCTTGGTGGTCATCCGGGACCAGGCCAGGGACCCGAACACCAGCACGTACGCGGCCGTCACCAGCAGACCGTCGGTCACGCCGCCGGTGGCGACCGGGGTGCGCAGCAGGTCGCCGTAGTTGAGCCAGTAGTGGCTGAACAGCCACGGCGCCAGCCAGTCGAGCTGCGGCACCTGGTTGAGCACCTGGCTCAGCACGGCCAGCACCGCGGTGGTCGCCATGGCCGCGATCGAGGACTCGGTCAGCGTGGAGACGAACAGCCCGATCGCGGCCAGCCCGGCCATCATGGCGGCGATGTAGAGCGCGACCAGGGTGAGCCGGCCCAGCCCGTCCGCGTACGAGACCTGGGCGCCGGACAGGAGGGTGACCCGCCCGACCGGGAACAGCAGCGCGCCCATGATCGCCCCGACCGCGGCCACGACGAGCGCGGCGACGAGGCAGTAGACCAGGGCGGCCGCGTACTTGACGGCGAGCAGGCGGGTGCGGGAGACCGGCACGACCAGCAGGTAGCGCAGGGTGCCGATCGAGGCCTCGCCGGCCACCGACTCGCCCGACACGACTGCGACCGCCAGCGGCAGGAACAGCGGCAGCACCACGGTCAGCGCGGTGAGGGCGACGAAGATCCCGTTGCCGGTGATCGAGAACAGGAACGGCGGCCCGCCCCGGCCGTCGTCGACCGGCGCGGTCACCTTGATCGCGATCGCGATGACGATCGGGATGCCGGCCAGCACGGCCAGCAGCGCCTGGTTGCGGCGGCGGCGGAAGACCATGGCCAGCTCGGACCGGAAGAACCGGCTGCTCACCGGGGCCGGCCGGCGCACGGCCGGCAGCGGCGCCGGTCGCGCCTCAACCGCTGACATCGAAGCCCTCCCCGGTCAGCGCGACGAACACGTCCTCCAGGCCGGCCGCGTCGACCGTGAACTGCCGGACCGGCACGCCCGCGTGCACGAGCGCGGCCAGCACCTTCTCCGGCTCGGCCGCCCCGAGCGCGCCGGTGACCCGGTGCCCGTCGGCGTCGATCCCGGTCAGCCCCTGCTCGGCCAGCGTCCGGACGGCCGCGGCCGGGTCGCCGGTCTCGATCGTCACCCGCGGCTGCTGGGTCCGGCGCAGCTCGTCGAGCGTGCCCTGGGCGACCAGCCGGCCGACGTGCATGACCCCGACGTGCGTGCACACCTGCTCCACCTCGGCCAGCAGGTGGGAGGAGACCAGCACGGTGACCTGGTCGGCGGCGAGCTCCTGGATCAGCGTGCGGACCTCGCGGGTGCCCTGCGGGTCGAGCCCGTTGGTCGGCTCGTCCAGCATGAGCAGGTCCCGCGGCTGCAGCAGGGCGGCGGCGATGCCGAGCCGCTGCCGCATGCCCAACGAGTAAGCCCGGTAGCGCTTCTTGGCCGCGGCGGTCAGGCCGACCCGCTCCAGCGCGTGGTCGATCCGGCGGGTGGCCGTGCGCGGGTCGGCGGTGCGGTCGGCGGCGTCGAGGCGGGCCAGGTTGGCCCGCCCGGACAGGTACGGGTGGAAGGCCGGGCCCTCGACCAGCGCGCCGACCCGGGGCAGCACCTCGGCCGCGGCCCGCGGCATCGGCCGGCCGAGCAGGGTGTAGCTGCCGGCGGTCGGGGTGACCAGGCCGAGCAGCATCCGGATGGTGGTGGTCTTGCCCGAGCCGTTGGGGCCGAGGAAGCCGTACACGCTGCCGTGCGGGACGGCCAGGTCGATCCCGGCCACGGCCAGCTGGCCGCCGCGGAACCGCTTGGCCAGGCCGGTGGTGCTGACCGCGGTCCCGTCCGGGTCGGACGGGACCGGGTCGGCCGTCACCGGCAACGTGTCGGTGCTCACCGGGCCGCGGCGGCGTACAGCAGGTCCGGCGGGACC
>DATINN010000570.1:0-6198 GCA_035474175.1 Mycobacteriales bacterium
CGGCGGGCGCGCCGAGCGCGTCCACCGCCACCACCACGGTCACGTCGCCCGGAGCCAGCGCAGCCGTCAGGGAGGCCGGATCCATCGTCCAGGTGTCGGGATGCACGTCGCAGAACCGCAGCGTGTAGCCGAGCTGGGCCAGCATCTCCCCGGTCGCGGCGAAGGTGAACGACGGCAGCACCGCGACGTCCCCCGGCCGCACCGGCCCGGCGATGGCCTGCACCGCCAGCCGCAGCGCCGCCGACCCCGAGGAGACGACGAGCAGGGCGGACTCCGGCGGCAGCGCCAGCGCCTCCCGCAACCCGTCGGCCAGCCGCGTCGCCCACGGCCCACCCCGGACCGCGCCGGTCTCGAGGCAGGCCAGCGTCCGGACCGCGACCTCGTCGGGTCGCCGCGGCTTCGGCGGAAGCACCACGGGCAGCGCCGGCACGAACGCCGGCCCGTCGTCGGTGGCGAGCCGACCCACGAAGGACCGCAGCTCTCGCAGCAACCGCTCCCGGCCGTCGCCCACCCCGAGCCGCCGCCGGAACTCGTCGGTCCCGACCGGACCGACGTCGGCGGCAGGCGGCCCGAGCGACACCGGGGCGGACGATCCGAGCGTGTCGAGCACCAGCGCCGCCACCGACGGCAGCGGCAGCGAGTCGAGGCCGGCGTGGAGCGTGCCCGGCTCGGCCGCGAGCGCCACCGCGGCCAGGTCGTCCACCGGCACGAGCGTCCGGACCGCGTCGGGGACACGCAGCGGCAGGCCGGCCAGCGCGCGCCGGGCCAGCCGCGCGACCACCCCGTCCTGTCCCGGCCCGAACACGTCGGCCGCGCGCAGCACGGTCAACCGGGCCGGATCGACCACCGACCGCACCAGCAGCTCCTGCGCCCGCGCGGCCAGCCCCAGGGTCCCGGACCCGGTCGGGTCGGCCGCGACCAGCGAGCGGCACAGCTCCGCCACCTGCCACGGCGGGCAGGGCCGGCGCGCGAGCAGCAGCAGCTCCGCGCACCAGGCCTCGATCGCCGGGTCGTCCGGCACCAGACCGGCCTCCACCGACGAGACCAGCACCACGTCGCGGCCCCGCAGCGCGGGCAGCGCCCGGGCGGTGGTGACGGCCTGGTCCAGCACGATCCGCCAGACGGCGCCGCCCGGCGGGTCGCTGCCGCCCAGGGCGATCACGAGCAGTCCGTCCGGCACCGCGAGGGGATCGACCAGGAGGTCGAGCTGCCGTTGCTCGACGCTCGGCGGCAGCCGCGGCGGCTCCTGCCGCACCCGGTCCAGGCTGACGACCGGCCGCCCGCCGGCCGCGGCCCGACGGGCCACGGCCGATCCGATGAAGCCGGCGCCGCCGAGCACGGTCACCGCCTCGCTGCTCATCTCCGCCTCCAGTCCCGACGATCCCGACGATCTCGACCCGGAGGACAACCTAGCCGCAGATCGGTCGATTGTGACCGATCTGCTACAAGCCTGCGCTTGGTGGCCGAAGTCCGCCTACGGTGTCCCGGTGCGCCGCGTGTTGCTCGTCTCGTCCAGCGGTGGCGTCCTTCCCGACCTGCTGGCGCTGGAGCCGTGGTGGGGACGGTACGACGTGCGCTGGGTTGCCGTGGACGCGCCGGACACCCGCGAGCTGCTGGCCGACCAGCGCGTCCGCTGGACGGAGGAGCTGGGCGTCGGCCGGCTCGACCGCGTCCTCGCCGCCGTCCCGGCCGCGCGGTCGCAGCTGCAGCAGGCCCGCGTCGATCTGCTCATTTCCGCAGGGAGCGGCGTCGCAGTGCCGTGGTTCCTCGCCGCCCGCACCACCCGCGTACGGGCTGTCTGGGTGGAGACGTTCAACATCGTCGACCGGACCGGGCTGGCGGCGCGGCTGTGCGCGCGCCTGGCCGACCACGTCGTCGTGCAGCGGCCGCACCTGCTGGAACGGCATCGGCGGGCGGTCAACGTGGGGGAGCTCTGGTGAGCTCCGTCTTCGTCACCGTCGGCATGGGGCCGTGGCCGTTCGATCGGCTGATCGCGGCCGCGGCGCCGCTCTGCGCCGAGCATGACGTCTTCGTCCAGACCGGCACGTCGTCCGTGGTCCCATCGTGCCCGCATCAGCCCTACCTCGGCCCGGCCGAGACGCTGCACCGGATCCGTACCGCTGACGTCGTGGTCACGCATGGCGGCAACACCGTGCGGCTGGCTCAACGCGCCGGGAAGATCCCGATCGCCGTGGCCAGGGAGGCGGCGCGGGGCGAGATGCGCAACGACCACCAGGTCGCGTACCTGGCCGGCGAGCACGACCGCGCCCGCGTGCTGACCGGCGACGACCTGACCGCGGCGCTCGCGGCCGCGGTCGCCGACCACCCGGCCGTCGAGCGGGCGATGCTGGCCGCGACGCCCCCGCTGCCCGCGCCGGTCGATCCAGACACCCTCGCCGACCGGCTCGATCCGGCCGTGCTGACCGGGCCGACGCCGTTCGACCGGCACCCGCTGGCCCGCTACGGCTGGGCCTGGCGCCGGCTCGCCGCCCGGACCGGACGGCATCTCGATCTGGGCGTCGGCGACGGCGAGTTCACCGCCGCCCTGCACCGCGACACCAAGCTCGACGTGGTCGCCGCCGACCCGCACCCGGACTACCTGCGGGCACTGCGCCGCACCGAGCCCGAGCTGCCGCTGGTCCGGGTCGGCACCGCGCTGCCGTTCGCGACCGGCTCGCTGGACTCGGCCAGCGCGCTGGACGTGCTCGAACACGTCGCCGACGAGGCCGCGACGCTGGCCGAGCTGCACCGGGTGCTGCGGCCGGGCGGCCTGCTGGTGCTCAGCGTGCCGGCCCGGCACGCCTTCTCGGCGCTCGACCCGGACAACGCCAAGCTGACCCACCCGCGCCTGCACCGGGCCGTCTACCTGCGCCGGTTCGGGCGGGCCGAGTACGAGCGGCGGTTCGTCGACGCCGGCAACGGGCTGCGCGGGGACATGGCCTGGAACCGGTCCGAGCACACCAACTACCGCCCGGCCGACCTGCTCGCCCTGCTCACGGCGGCCGGGTTCGTGCCGACCGCCCGCGACGGCGCCGGCCTCTACTGGCGGTTGCTGCAGGTGCCGGCGTTGCTGCTGCCGGCCCCGCTCGCGCGCCTGCTGGACGGGCCGCAGCGACTGGACGCCCGGCTGTTCCGCCGGGCGAACCTCTTCCTCACCGCGACCCGTCCCTGACGACCTGTCCGGTCAGGCTCAGCTCAGGTCGTCGTGCAGCAGCATGTCCAGCTCGGCGTCGAGGTCCAGGAAGTCGGACTCCGCCCCCGGCGGCACCAGCTCGTGGCAGCGCGACACGAACCCGGCCAGCACCGGACGCGGCACCGCGAACAGCGCGCGGCCCGACGGCGAGCACAGCTCGACGTACACCGGTCCGCCCAGGTCCTCCGGCGACGGCCAGATGCGGACGTCCCCGTCGCCCGCCGGCACGCTCAGCCCGTCGGAGACGAGCGAGCGCGCGAAGATCCACTCGATCGGGTCTCGCCCGGGCGAGGTGGGGAACGAAAGATGGACCGCGTACGGGTCGTCCCGGTCGTACCGCAAGGACGCGTCCAACAGGACGTCCGCCCGCGGCACGACAAGACGCAACGTCACCGCTGTACGTACTTCTGACACTCGACCAGCCATTTCGATCCCCCCGTGTGCATGACTTCTTACCACGCGTGACTACCTTCGCAACGAGCGTCGCTGCGGATGGGTAATGTGTCGCCCGACGAAGACATCATTCGGGTGAACCGGTTTGTCCCGGCTCGCGAAGACTGCTTGTGAGGAACGCCGTCATGGAGAGGCCGCCTGCGCCCCGGCCCGAGGCTGACACCTCGGACGGCGTGCTGGTGCGCCGTCTCGCCGACGGCGACAACACGGCCCTCGAGGCGCTCTACGACAGGTATGTGCGGCCGGCGTTCGCGCTGGCGCGGCGGATCACCGGCGACCCGGTGTTCGCCGAGGAGGTCGTGCAGGAGGTCTTCCTCGCGCTGTGGAAGGACCCCGCGAAGTACGATCCACTTCGTGGTGGCTTCCCGAGCTGGTTGCTCGCGGCGACCCATCACAAGGCCGTCGACGCCGTACGGCGGGAGCAGACCGTCCGGTCCCGGCGGGCCAGCCTGGCCGAGGAGGCCGACTACTACACCGCCGCGCCGGCCGCCGACATGCCGCCGGTCGAGGACGCGGCCTGGGCCGGCCTGCGCGGCGAACGCGTCCGCAAAGCGTTGTCGGCCCTGCCGCCACCGCAACGCGAGGCGCTCGTCCTTGCCTACTACGCCGGCTACACGCAGTCGGAGATCGCGGAGCGCACCGGGGCTCCGCTGGGCACAGTGAAGACGCGCATGCTGGCCGGCATGCGCCGCATGCGCGGGCTGCTCGATGAAGTCGCGGACTCCTCCACGGAAGGGGTCTGGCCATGAGTGAGCCGATGGATCCCCGCCGTGAGCCGGACGAGCACGGTGAGTGGGATGCGCTCGCCGTGGGCTGGGCGCTGTCCGCGCTCGACCCCGAGGACGCGGAGATCTTCGCCGCGCACCTGCCCGGGTGCGCGCGCTGCACGGCGACCGTGCGGGAGTCGCTCTACACCGTCGCCGATCTGGCGTACGCGCTGCCGGACGAGGCGCCGCCGGCCGGGATGAAGGCACGGCTGATGGCGGCGGTGACGGCCGAGCCGCAGTCCGCTGCTTCGGCGCCCGACCTGCAGGCGCCGTCGGTCGAGGAGCAGTGGCCGCTCGGGGAGCCGCACCCGGGCACGCCCGGGTTCAACTCGGACTGGTTCGCCGATCACCAGCCGCCGGCCCGGAACGAACCGGTTCCGCCGCGTCGGGCGCCGGCGGACTCGGCGCCGGCGGCTGAGTCGCGGCCGGGCGGGCTGGCCTCTCATTCCGGGCCGGCCGTGCAGTCGGGGCCGACAGCGCAAGCCGGGCCGGGCGCTCAGTCCGGGTCGGCCGTGCAGGCCGGGCCGGCCGCTGGGGCGGAGAAGGATCGGCTTGAGGGGTCGGAGCCGGCGGCTCGTGCTGGGCAGCAGGCTCGTCCGGAGACCAGCCGGCCCGACCACGGCCGGCGGGGCGACCACGGCCGGCGGCACGCCGCTCGCGGCCCGGCATCGGACGACGGCGTCGTCGTGCCGATGGTGTCCCGCCGCCGGCGGATCACCACGGCTGTCGCGGCCGCGGCGGCGGTGGCGCTCATCGCCGCGCTCGGCGTGTGGAACCTGCAGCTCCGCTCGGACCAGGACAACCTGCAGCAGATCGTGGCCCAGCGTGAGGCGGCGATCCAGCAGCTGACCGCCAACGAGCCCGCCCGGGTGGCCGCGCTCACCGGCGACGGCAAGCCGTCGGCGACCCGCCAGGCGACCCTGGTCGTCCGGGGCAACCAGGTCGAGATCATCATCGAGACCCTGGGTGCGACCAGTGCGAATGAGACGTACTGGTTGTGGACGCTGCGCTGCGACACGCCGCAGCCCACGGACCTGAAGCCGATCCGGGGATTCACCGTGACTCAGCCGGAGTTCAGCGTCCGCGACATAGGATCGGATCCAGGCGCCGCCACTGCGACCTGCTTCGCACTCAGCTCCGAGGTGGGAACGGCGACGCCGACAACTCCGCGGAAGGTCGTCGCCGTGGGTCAGCCGAGGTAGCCGAGCGGGGGAGAGGCCTTGCCCATCGACCAGGACCGTCGCGAGGACGACGAGCCCGGCCTGCTGGACGAGGTGGCCGACAAGCTCGGCTTCCGGGCCCGGCTCAAGCGCAACCCCGCGCTGGCGCTGGCGTACCGGATCGCGGTCGGGATCGTCGGTGGTCTCATCGTCGTGCTCGGCCTGGCGCTGGTGCCGCTGCCCGGTCCCGGCTGGCTGATCGTGTTCCTCGGGCTCGGCATCCTGGCCACCGAGTTCGCCTGGGCCGAGCGGCTGCTCGACTTCGGCCGCCGCACGCTCACCTCGTGGCTGCACTGGCTCGGTCGCCAGAACCTGGCCGTCCGCGGACTGATCTCGCTGCTGACGCTCGCGTTCGTGGCCGGCGTGGTCGCGCTGGCGCTCCACCTGTCCGTGGGGTTGCCGTTCGTCTCCGGCTGATCCGGTATGCTTTCCAGGTTCCCGGGCGATTGGCTCAGCGGGAGAGCGCCTCGTTCACACCGAGGAGGTCACTGGTTCGATCCCAGTATCGCCCACGGTCGAGGGGTGAGGTCTGCCTGCGGAAAGCGCAGGGTGGGGCCTCGCCCTT
>DATINN010000571.1:0-6883 GCA_035474175.1 Mycobacteriales bacterium
GGGTGGCGCTGCTGGTGCTGACCGGCCTGTCCGACGAGCGCCGCGGGGCCGAGGCGGTCGCCGCGGGCGCCCAGGACTACCTGGTCAAGGGTCAGGTCGACGGGCAGCTGCTGACCCGGGCGATCCGCTACGCCATCGGCCGGTCCCGGATCGAGGCCACCGAGCGGGCCCTGCACGAGCAGCAGCTGCACGCGGAGGAGAACCAGCGGCTGGAGCGCGGCCTGCTGCCGGTCCCGCTGATCGCCGGCGCCGGCGTCCTGTTCGCGGCCCGCTACCAGGCCGGTGGCCGGCGGCTGCTGCTCGGCGGCGACTTCTACGACGCCGTCCGCGACCCCGACGGCACCCTGCACGTGATGATCGGCGACGTCAGCGGGCACGGCCCGGACGAGGCCGCGCTGGGCGTGCGGCTGCGCATCGCCTGGCGCGCGCTCGTGCTGGCGGCCCGCCCGTCGGACGAGATCCTCGGCACGCTGCAGCAGGTGCTGGTGCACGAGCGGCACCGCGAGCACATCTTCGCCACGCTGTGCGCGCTGACCATCGCCCCGGACCGCCGCTCGGCCAAGGTGCACCTCGTCGGCCATCCGGCCCCGCTGCTGGTCGACGGGACGGCCCGGCTGCTGACCGAGATCAAGGTCGTGCCGCCGCTGGGCGTCGTCACCCGCACCTCCTGGCCGGCCACGGAGATCGTGCTGCCGGCGGACTGGGCGCTGCTGCTGCACACCGACGGGCTGATCGACGGCCGGGTCGGGCTCGGCCCGGAGCGGCTCGACGGCGAGGGGCTGGCCCGGCTGGTGCAGCGGCAGGTCGGCGACCAGCCCGACTGGCGCTCGGCCCCGGAGGCGTTCGTGGACGCGCTGATCGCCCAGGCCGAGGGGCTCAACGGCGGCGACCTCGTCGACGACGTCGCGGTGCTGCTGGTCGGCGCGCTGCCGGTGCCGGAGCCGGTCGATGACTGACCTGGTCGCCGCCGGTCCCGACACCGACCGGGCCGAGCCCCCGCCGCCCCCGGCCGCACGGCCGCGGCCGCGGCGGGAGCCCGCCCCGACCCGGGCCTGGTCGCTGCGGCGCTCGCTGACCGTGCTGGCGGTGGTGGCGACCGTGCTCGCGGTCGCGATGATCGCGCTTGGGGCGCTCGCGCTGACCAGCCTGCAGGACGCCCGCAGCCGGGTCGTGGACAAGATCGACCCGGCGTACCGGCAGGCCGAGCAGTTGCAGGTCGCCCTGGTCAACCAGGAGACCGGCGTCCGGGGTTACGCGCTGGGCCGCCGCGACGTCTACCTGCTGCCCTGGACCGAGGGCCGGGCCGCGGAGGCGGCCGCGACGCGGGCGCTGACCGCCGTCGCCGACGACCCCGACCTGCGGCTGCGCACCGAGCTGACCGAGGTCGGGGTGCGGACGACGGCCTGGCGCACGCAGTACGCGGAGCCGATCCTGGCCCAGGTCCGCTCCGGCGCCGCCGTGACCGCGGACCCGGAGCTGGGCCGGCAGCTGTTCGACCAGCTCCGGCTGAGCTTCGCCGCGTTGCAGCGCGCCCTGGACCGGGCCGCCGCCGACGCCCGGTCGGACCTCGACGACGCCGCCGCCCGGCTGAGCACGGTCGCGGTGCTGATCGGGGTCGCCCTCGTCGCGCTGCTGTTCGTGCTGGCCTTCGGGCTCCGCCGGGTGGTGGAGCGGCCGCTGTCCCGGCTGGCCGGCGACGTCCGGCAGGTCGCCGACGGCGACTTCGAGGCCCAGTTGCACGGCACCGGTCCGCGCGAGATCGTCGGGCTGGGCGCGGACGTGGAGGCGATGCGGCGGCAGATCGTCACCGAGTTCACCGCGCTGCGCGACGCCCGCGACCGGCTCGACCAGAAGACGCAGGAGCTGGAGCGGTCCAACACCGAGCTGGAGCAGTTCGCGTACGTGGCCTCGCACGACCTGCAGGAGCCGCTGCGCAAGGTGGCCAGCTTCACCCAGCTGCTGGAGCGCCGCTACAAGGGGCAGCTGGACGAGCGGGCCGACCAGTACATCGCGTTCGCGGTGGACGGGGCCAAGCGGATGCAGGTGCTCATCAACGACCTGCTGTCGTTCTCCCGGGTCGGCCGGCTCACCCGGGAGCACGTCGAGATCGGCGCGGACACGCTGGTCGAGCAGGCGCTGGCCAACCTGTCGCTGGCGATCGAGGACGCCGGCGCGACCGTGACGGTGGCCCCGGACCTGCCCCGGGTCTCGGTCGACCAGGCCCTGATGGTCGGCGTCTTCCAGAACCTCATCGGCAACGCGCTGAAGTTCCGCGGCGACGACCCGCCGCGGATCGCCGTCGGGCTGGCCGACGGCGGCACGGAGTGGGAGTTCTCGATCGCGGACAACGGCATCGGCATCGAGCCGGAGTACGCCGACCGCATCTTCGTGATCTTCCAGCGGCTGCACCCCAAGGACGCATACCCGGGCACCGGCATCGGGCTGGCCATGTGCCGCAAGATCATCGAATACCACGGCGGCCGGATCTGGCTGGACACCTCGGTGCCCACCGGGACGACCTTCCGCTTCACCCTGCCCAAGCTCGCCGCCGACCTCCCGGTCGGCACCACCGACGCCGGCACCACCGGCACCGAGACCGATCCCGAGATCGACACCGACAACGACGCGGAGCCCTCCTGATGGAGCCCACCGACCCCACCGCGGCGCTGCCCGCGATCATCGACGTGCTGCTGGTCGAGGACGACCCCGGCGACGTGCTGATGACCCGCGAGGCGTTCGAGGAGCACAAGCTGCGCAACAACCTGCACGTCGTCAACGACGGCGTGGAGGCGGTGGAGTTCCTCCGCCGGGAGGGGCAGTACGCGGACGCGCCCCGGCCCGGGCTGATCCTGCTCGACCTCAACCTGCCCAAGAAGGACGGGCGGGAGGTGCTGCGCGAGATCAAGGCGGACGAGACGCTGCGGGCGATCCCGGTGGTGGTGCTGACGACCTCGGAGGCCGAGGAGGACGTGCTGCGCTCGTACGACCTGCACGCGAACGCGTACGTGACCAAGCCGGTGGACTTCGAGCGCTTCATCCGCGTGGTGCAGCAGATCGACGACTTCTTCGTGACGGTGGTCAAGCTCCCGCGGTGAACGGAAACCGCCCGGCACCTGGTGGTGCCGGGCGGTCGTGGTCGTGGGTTACGGGCTCGGGGTGCCCCGGGGGCTCTCCGAGGTGAGCGGGTTGGTCGTCGCGCTCGGCGCCACCGTGGGCGGCGGTGCCGATCCCGTCGGGGCCGGCTCGGTCGTCGGGGCGGCGCTCGGGTTCTGCCCGGTGGTGGACGTGGGCGAGAGGTCGGGGGTCGTCGTCGCCGTCGGGGTCGGCGTCGGGCTGCTCGGCGTGGTGCCCGACGAGCCGCTGTCGGTGCCGGTCGCGCGGCCGATCGTGGTGCCGCCGCCGGTCTCCTTGCCGACCAGGCCGGCCAGCGGCTTGCCGGCCGCCGACTCGATCCCGGTGATCAGCACCAGCGCGACCGCGAACGCGGCCACCGCGCCGGCGCCGAGCATCACCCACTGCTTGCGGCCGGGCCATCGGCGCGCGGTCCGGCCCGGGTCGGGCGCGCCGATCAGCTGCGCCCCCTCCGGGTCGACGCGGTCGGCGTCGCTCTCGACCGGGCGCACGTCGGTGGGCTGCGGCATCGTCCCGGTGCGCGTCTCGCGCAGCCGGGCCGTGGTCTGCCGCAGCCGCTCGGCGCTGCGGTCGGCGGAGCTGCGCAGCACGGAGGTGCTCACCGTGCCGACCACGCTGGCCACCGCGGCCCCGGTGAGCGTCCCGGCCGTCCCCAGGTACGACGAGGCGAACGCGGTGATCACCGCGGCCCCCGCGCCGGCGCCGACCTCGAGCGGTCTCAGTCCCTGTTTCTTCGTCGTGGTGTCGTTACTCATCGCACTGGGTTGCACGCCTGGAGGCGGACGGGTGTTCCATCCCGGCACTGTGAGTACTCGCACAAGGCCGCTGACCGGCGTGTCCGCGGTATGTCACTTGCACTCCGTACCCGGATGTGCCGCCGTTGGATCCTGGTCGTACGCCGCGCCCGCCTCAGTCGTACGCCTGGGTCGCCTCTCAGTCATAGGTCTGGGCCGCCGCTCAGTCGTAGGTCTCGGCCGCCTCGACGGCGCCGGCCAGGTAGCTGGCGCCGAACAGGACGGCGTGCACGAGCAGGGGGTGGACCTGGTGCAGCGGCCGGCGCTCCCGCCAGCCGTCGGCCAGCACCGCCGCCTCCTCGTACGCGGCCAGCAGCCGGGGCACCCACGACTCCCCGAACAGCGTCAGCATGGCCAGATCGGTCTCCCGGTGACCGCCGTGCGCGGCCGGGTCGACCAGCCAGCCGCGACCGCCGGAGAAGAGCACGTTGCCGCTCCACAGGTCGCCGTGGATCCGGGCCGGTGGCTCGGGCGCCCCGGCCAGCTCCGGCAGCCGCGCCGCCAGCCGCTCGAACAGCCCGACCTCGGCCGGCGTGATCCGGCCCTGGTCCCGCAGCTCGCGCACGTAGGGCAGGACCCGGCGGGTGGCGTAGAACTCGGCCCAGGTCGGCGCCGGCTCGTTGGGCAGCGCGGCGGCGCCGATCCAGCCGTCGCGGGAGTTGCCGAAGACCGGTGAGCCGGAGGCGTGCAGCGCGGCCAGCTCCCGGCCGAGCTGCTCGATCGCTGCCGGAGCCGGCGCCTCCTCGGGCAGCCACGGCAGCACCAGCAGCCGGCGGTCATGGCCGAGCACCGGCGGCACCGGGGGGCCGCCCGGCGCCGACCCGAGCCACTCCAGCCCGGCCGCCTCGACCGCGAAGAAGCCGTCCGGCGCGTCGGCACGGGCCTTCACGAAGACCTCGCGTCCGTCGGCCAGCCGCAGCCGCCAGCGCTCGCCGGTGATAGCTCGGCCGTACGGGGTAGCGTCGTTGACCCCAATACGGAGCAACGCTGTCACCCGTTCGGAGGTGTCCACGGGGGGCATGGTGCCGGAGCACCCTGCCCCCCGGAGCGATTCAGCGTCCGGGTCCCCCGTTTGCCAGCTCCGACTCGATCTCGGCCAGCAACCCGGCGCAGGCGGCTTCGACCAGGTCGAGGACGTGCTCGAAGCCCTGTTCGCCACCGAAGTAAGGATCCGGCACGTCGAGCCCGGCCGGATCCGTGTCCGCCCCCGGGTCGTAGGAGCGCAGCATCCGGATCTTGGCCCGGTCCGCGGCCGAGCGGGCCAGCTGCCGCAGGTCGCGCTCGTGCCCGGCGTCCAGCGCCACCACCAGGTCGCGGTCGGCGAAGTCGCGCGCGGTGAACTGCTTGGCCTCGTGCACCCAGGCCGGGTAGCCCCGGGTCCGCAACGCCGCCGCCGACCGCTCGTCCGCGCCCTCGCCGACGTGCCAGTCGCCGAGCCCGGCGCTGTCGACCACGACCCGGCCGGTCAGCCCGGCCTCGTCCAGCCGCCGCCGCAGCACCGCCTCCGCGGTCGGGGAGCGGCAGATGTTGCCGGAGCAGACGAAGCAGACGCGGTACGGCACCCCGCGACAATAGGCACCGCCGCGCACCCGGAACCGGCCCGGGCGGGCGTCCGGCGGCGGCGGCAACCGATCCGCGTTCCCGTACGTCGGAGCGGGCGCCGGGGGACGGACCACCCGGCCGGGACATCCGGCTCGTGGCAGGATGCCCCCGGTCGGCCGATGTCGGAGGGAGCGCAACACCATGCGGGTGCTCGCCGTCGACTTCGGCACCTCCAACACCGCGGCCGCCCTGGCCGTGGACGGCGGGGCGCCGCGGCTGCTGGCGATCGACGGCTCCCCGCTGGTGCCGTCCTCCGTCTTCCGCACCGACGACGGCACGCTCGCCGTCGGCCGGGACGCCGACCGGCAGGCCCGCCTGGACCCGGCCCGGTTCGAGCCCAACCCGAAGCGGCGCATCGACGACGGCGACATCCTGCTCGGCTCGACCCCGGTCCCGGTGGTGACCGCGATCGCCGCGGTGCTGCGGCGGGTCGCCGGCGAGGTGACCCGGCAGCTCGGCGGTCCCGCGGACGAGGTCCGGCTGACCCACCCGGCCCGCTGGGGACGCCGTCGCCGGGCCGCGCTGGTCGCCGCCTGCCGGGAGTCCGGCCTGGCCGAGGACCCGGTGCTGATCCCGGAGCCGGTCGCCGCCGCCACCCACTTCGCCACCCTGTCCGGTCACGGCCTGGCCGAGAACGCCACCCTGGCCGTGTACGACCTGGGTGGCGGCACGTTCGACGCCGCGGTCGTGCGTCGGCACGCCGGCAACTACGAGGTGCTGTCCGAGGCCGGCCTGCCCGACCTCGGCGGGCTCGACTTCGACCAGGCCATCCTCGAGCACATCGGGCGGACCGCCGCGGTGGCGGCGGACCCGGCGGCCTGGGCCCAGCTGCTGGCGCCGGCCGACCCGGCCGCGCGGCGGGCGGCCCGGGCGCTGGCCACCGACATCAAGGAAGGCAAGGAGGCGCTGTCCCGCAACCCGCACGTGGACATCGCGCTGCCGCCGCCGTTCGCGGACGTGCACCTGACCCGGTCCGAGCTCGACGACCTGATCCGCGGGGACCTGCGCCGGTCGGTCGACCTGATGGCGCGCACGATCGCCGAGGCCGGGCTGGCGCCCGGCTCGCTGGCCGGGGTCTACCTGGTCGGCGGGTCGTCCCGGATCCCGCTGGTGGCGCGGCTGATCCAGGAGGGGCTCGGGATCACGCCGACCACCCTGGACCAGCCCGAGACGTCCGTGGCGACCGGCGCGCTCTACACCGGGGCCGCCCCGACCAGCCGCCTCCTCAACGGCGGACACCCGTCCGGCTCGGCTGCCGCCGTGGGGCCGCGGGCCGGGTCCCCGTCCGGCTCGGCCACCGGCGTGGGGTCGACCGCCGGCCCCGGGTATCCCTCGGGGTCTGCGCCGGCGGCCGG
>DATINN010000572.1:0-3503 GCA_035474175.1 Mycobacteriales bacterium
CAACCCGATGTGGTGGTCGACCTTCGCCACCGACGCGACCAGCGCCAGCAGCACCTCGTCCTCGTCCGGGGGCAGCGGCTTCTCCGGCGGGTCCTCGGGCGGCGGGGGCGGCGGCGGAGGCGGCGGCAGCTGGTGACCGCGATGGGCGGCGGCTGGTGACCGCGGTCGGTGGCGGCGGCTGGTGACCGCGGTCGCACCGGCCGGGCGGGTGGCCGGACCGCAAGGCGGGTAGCTCCCTGCGGTGAGCGACGACCCGCAGGTGCACCCGGACAAGGTCCCGAGCCGGTGACGGCGGCGTCCCGATCCCAGTCGGCGAGCTCCCAGCCGGCCCAGTCCCCGCAGTCCCAGTCCCAGTCCGGGGACGGGTACACGCCGGACCCGCGGCGCTGGCGGGCGCTGGCCGTCGTGCTGGTGGCCGGCTTCATGGTGCTGCTGGACGTGAGCATCGTGAACGTGGCCCTGCCCAGCATCGCGGCCGGGCTCAAGGCCGGCGACAACGCCCTGCAGTGGGTCGTCAGCGGCTACGCGCTGGCCTTCGGCCTGGTGCTCGTGGCCGGCGGCCGGATCGGCGACGCCCGCGGCCGGCGACCCACCCTGGTGCTCGGGCTGGCCGTCTTCACCCTGGCCAGCGCCGCCTGCGGCGCCGCGCGGACGCCGCTGCTGCTGGTCGTCGCCCGGCTCGTGCAGGGCCTCGGCGGCGGCCTGGTCACCCCGCAGAACTCCGGGCTGATCCAGAGCCTGTTCCGGGGCGAGGAGCGGGGCCGGGCGTTCGGGCTCTTCGGCGGCGTCGTCGGCGTCAGCACCGCGGTCGGCCCGCTGGTCGGCGGGCTGCTCATCCACTTCGGCGGGGCCGGCAGCGGCTGGCGGTGGATCTTCCTGGTCAACGTGCCGATCGGGATCCTCGCGATCGTGCTCGCCTTCCGTACGGTGCCGCACGTCAAGCGGCCCAAGGGCGAGCACCACGACTACGACCCGGTCGGCGCGGTCATCCTCGGCGTCGCGACGGTGCTGGTGCTGCTGCCGTTCGTGGAGAGCCGGAGCTGGAGCGGCAGTCTGAAGTGGACACTGCTGGTGCCCGCGGCGCTGCTGGGCTACGCGTTCGTCCGCTGGGAGCGGTCCTACCGCGGCCGCGGGCACGAGCCGATGGTCGACCTCGCCCTGTTCCGGCACCGGTCGTACGCCTTCGGCACCGTGCTGGGCATGGCCTACTTCGCCGGCTTCACCGCGATCTTCTTCGTCTACTCGCAGTTCCTGCAGGACGGCGTCGGCTACAGCGCGCTCAAGGCCGGGCTGGCCTCGATGCCGTGGGCGATCGGCGGGGCGCTGTCGGCGGTGCTGGCCGGGCGGGTGGTGTTCCGGATCGGGCGGGCGCTCGTCGCCGCCGGGCTGGTGCTGGTCATCCTGGGCGTGCTCGGCTCCTGGATCGCGATCGGGATGGTGGACGGCGGCGCGGTCGGCTGGGCCGTGGCCGGGCCGTTCTTCGTCGCCGGCATCGGCAACGGCCTGGCGATCTCGCCGAACCAGACGCTGACCCTGGCCGAGGTGCCGCCGAAGCAGGGCGGCGCGGCCGGCGGGGTGCTGCAGACCGGGCAGCGGATCGGCTCCGCGGCCGGGATCGCCGCCGTCGGCAGCCTGTTCTACTCCCAGCTGCCCGACTTCGCGGCCGCCGTCCGGGACGGCTTCCTGGTCGTCACCGCGTTCGTCGTGGTCGCGCTGGCGGTCGCGGTCGCCGACATGATCACCAACCGCGGGCGGTAATTCGCGCGCGGCCGTCCTTTACCGTTGGTTGGTGTGGAGACCCTGACCCTGCGTCCGCTGAGCGTGGCCGACGCGCCCGCACTGACCGCGCTGCTGGCCGCCAACGAGCTCGTCGACCACACCGGGGAGAATTACAGCGAGGCCGACATCGCCGACGAGCTGGCCGACGCCTCGATCGACCTGTCCCGCGACAGCCTGGCCGCGGTCGCGCCGGACGGCTCGTTCGCGGGCTGGGCCGCCGTCCGCTCGGCCGCCACCGTCCGGGACGTGGACCGGGTCTTCGTCGAGGGCGGGGTGCTGCCGTCGCGGCGGGGCGAGGGTCTCGGCCGGCGGCTGCTGGAGTGGGCCGAGGGGCGCGGGGCCGCGCTGCACGCCGAGCGGCACCCGTCGGTGCCGGGCGAGCTCGCCATCGGGATCGGGTCCGGCATCCCGTCCCTGCAGCGGCTGGCGGCGGCCCGCGGCTTCCAGCCCGTCCGCTGGTGGTACGGGATGAAGCGCGATCTCTCCGACCTGCCCGCCGCGCCGCCGGTGCCGGCCGGGCTGCGGCTCGTGCCGTACGACCCGGCCCACGACGCGGCGCTGCGGCTCGCGCACGGCGAGGCCTTCGCCGACCACTGGGGATCGGTGCCGCCGGACGAGCAGCGCTGGGCGCACTGGTTCACCGGCAGCCACGCCTTCCGGCCCGACATCAGCCTGCTGGTGCTGGCGGAGTCGACGATCGCCGCCTACCTGCTGTCGTACTTCTGGGAGGCCGACGCGGCCGCGACCGGGAAGCGGGAGGCGTACATCGGGCAGATCGGCACCCTGGCGCCGTGGCGGCGGCGCGGGCTGGGCGAGCTGATGCTGGCCACCGCGATGGCCGGGTTCGCGGCGGCCGGGTACGACCAGGCGTCGCTGACCGTCGACACGGGCAACCCCACCGGCGCCCTCGGCCTCTACGAGCGGGTCGGCTTCACCGTCGACCACGAATCGGTGACCTGGGCCAAGCCGCTGGGATGATCCGCTTGCCTCGGCGGGTTACGATGGTGGTTCCACACACCAGGGGGTGAAAGGTTTCGACTTCGGACGTCGAGACAGGGGAAGCGGGCCGAGGAAGGCAACGATGATCTCGTTAATCCACCCGTTGCAAACTACAAGCGCCAACATCAGTTCGCGCTCTGAGGTCGCCCTCGCCGCTTAAGGTGAGCTAGACCTCCGTCAGCCCGGGAGTGCCTCCGGCCCGGTTCCTGGCGTCAGCGAGGAGGCTCACCTGGGCGATCGGTCGCGGATCGCCCAGGAAAATCTCACAGCGACTGGGCCCGTCACACCGGCTTGCTCGGAAGACCGGTGGGGCCGAGTAGAGACACCACGAGCTGCGCCCGGAGAAGCCCTGTCAAACCGCCGGAGGACGCGGGTTCGATTCCCGCCACCTCCACGAGCAACTGGAGACCCCTGTCCGCGGAAAGCGCGGACGGGGGTCGCTCTCTTTGTCTGCCGCGGGGCCGAGCCCCGCGGACCGGCGTTCCGGTCGCCGCCGGTTCGGTGGTGGTTCCGATCGGTGGTGGTTCCGGTCGGTGAGGTTGCCGTGGTGCGGGGCTCGGCCTTCGGCCATCGGGCACCGTCGGCCGCGCCTGTTCGTCCCGGCGTCGCCGGTCCGCCGTCGTCAGCTTGCCGTCCATGTCAGCTGCGCGCTGGCTGGCGTCCGTTGCCCGGCCGTTGACCGCTGTCCGTTGTCGCCGGCCGCCGCCTGAGACCCGGCGCCCACG
>DATINN010000573.1:0-5033 GCA_035474175.1 Mycobacteriales bacterium
TGTGGCGCCTGTACGAGGAGGCGCTGGGCGAGCTGCGGACCAGGGCGGTGCAGCGGCACGTCATGACCCGGGACGAGTTCGACGGCGTCATGGCCGACCGGCGGGTGGTCAAGTACGTCGCCGAGGACGACGCCGGCACGCCCGCGGGGCTGGCCACGCTGACCGACGACCTGGCCGCGGTGCCGCTGATCTCCCCGGACTACTTCGCCCACCGCTGGCCGGAGTGGTATGCCCAGCGCCGGATCTGGTACGCGGGCTTCGTCGCGGTCGACCGGGCGGCGCGCGCGGCCCAGGTGTTCCCGGAGTTCGTGGCGGCGCTGAGCCGGCTCCCGGCCGGCCGGGGCGGGATCGTCGCGATGGACTTCTGCCGCGAGCGGGAAGCGACGGACCGGATGCCGGCCGCGATCGGCTGGCTGGTGGCCCAGCAGGTGCCGGGCGCCCGCGGCGAGCGCCTGGACGAGCAGTCCTACTGGGCGTACGAGTTCCCGGCCAGCACCTGATCCAGCGGCGTCCCGGCGCCCAGGGTGCGGGCGGCGACGGCGAAGTCGTCCGGGTTCATCGCCTTGCCCCACAGCCAGCCCTGGCCCAGGGTGACCCCGAGCGCGACGAGGACGTCGCGCTGGGCCTCGGTCTCCACCCCCTCGGCCACCACCGACAGGCCCAGGGCCGAGCTCATCGCCACGATGGCCCGGACGATCTCCTCGTCCTCGGCGTCCCGGCCGAGCCCGTCGACGAACGCGCGGTCGATCTTGACCCCGGTCACCGGGTGCCGGCGCAGGTAGCCCAGGGCCGAGAAGCCGGTGCCGAAGTCGTCCACGGACAGCCGGACGCCGAGCGCGCGCAGGTCCTGCAGCACCCGCTCGGTCACCTCGGACTCGTCCAGCATCACCGACTCGGTGATCTCCAGGACCAGCGCGGACGGCGGCAGGCCGGTGTCGGCCAGAATCCGCTTGACCAGCTGCAGGATCTGCTCGTCGCGCAGCTGGCGGGCGGAGACGTTCACCGACATCCAGAAGTCGTCCGGCACGACCCCGGCGTTGCGCCACTGGGCCGTGCGCAGCATCGCGACGCTGAGCACGAACTCGCCCAGCTGCCCGATGAGGCCGGCGTCCTCGGCGATCGGCACGAAGGTGGCCGGCGGCACCGGCCCGCGCTCGGGATGGTTCCAGCGGACCAGGGCCTCGGCCCCGACCACCCGGCCGGTGCCGGCCTTGACGATCGGCTGGAAGGCGACCTGCAGCTCGCCGGCGTCCAGCGACCGGCGCAGCGCCATCTCGGTCTCGACCCGCTCGCGGATGTTGCGGTGCATGGAGGAGTCGAAGACGAGCCAGCGGTGGCGGCCCTCGGACTTGGCCCGGTACATCGCCGTGTCGGCCTCGCGCATGAGGCGCTCGGCGCCGGCGTCCCGGCCGCCGGCCGCGAGCCCGATCGACGCCGAGACCACCACGTCCGCGCCGCCGACGGTGAGCGGCGCCCGCAGCGCCGCCATCAGCTGCTCGGCCAGCCGGGCCGCGTCCTCGGGACCGGCGACGTCCGCCACCACGAACTCGTCCCCGCCCAGCCGGGCCACCACGGCGTCCCGCGGCACCGCCAGCCGCAGCCGGCGGCCGACCTCGGTCAGGATCTTGTCGCCGGCCTCGTGCCCCCAGGTGTCGTTGACGAGCTTGAACCCGTCGATGTCGAGGAAGCTGAGCCAGAGCAGCTCGCGGTTGCCGAGCGTCGAGAGCATCCGCTCGACCGCGGACGTCAGCGCCATCCGGTTGGGCAGGCCGGTGAGCCCGTCGTGGGTGGCCTGGTAGCGGAAGACCTCCTGGGTCCGCGCGTACGCGGAGACGGCCGACGCGGCCCGGACCAGCAGCAGCGCCACCATGATCGCGCCGCCGGCCACGATCACGGCGAGGTTGACCGACAGCGGCCCCAGCACGAGCGCGAGCACGAACGGGACCGCGAGCGCCGGCAGGAGCAGCGCCAGGCGGCGGGCGGACCAGGCCTGCACCGGGCGCGGCAGCGCCTGCCCGACCTGGACCATCGACGGGTGCAGGGCGGCCGCGGCCAGGAACGCGTACGTGAGGAAGTAGGGCAGGTCCAGCCAGCGCGGGCCGCTGAGGTTTCCGGTCGCGCCGATGATCGCGTAGCCCAGGTCGCCGATCATGAGCAGGCCGACCGCGACGGTGAGGTAGCGGAAGCTGCGCCGGCGCACGGCCGTGGTGAAGGCGAGGTTGACCAGGACGAGCACCAGGGCCGTGTCCAGCACCGGGTAGACGCCGGCCAGGGCGGACACCAGCGCGGGCCGGTCCAGCACCCGGGTGGCGGGCAGGCTGAACAGGGTCAGCGAGGCGACGCCGGCGGCGACGGTCACGATCAGGCCGTCGGCCACCGAGTGCCGCTCGAAGCCGCCGCGGGCCTTGATCAGGCGGACGAAGCCGACCAGCAGCAGCACGTACCCGGGCATCGAGAAGGCGTCGGCCGTCGCCATCGCCAGCCCCGACTGCTCCGCCGCCCAGGGCCGGACCAGGGCGCCGGTGGCCAGGACCGCGGCCGCCGCGCTCATCCACCGCCAGGGGGCGGCCGGCTCGGCCCGGTTGAGGCGGGGACCGAGCGCGAGCGCGAGGGCGCCCCCGGCGGCCACGATCAGGTACGCCGGCCCGTTCACCGACTCGGACAGGGTCGCGGCGTACAGGGCCGTGCACGCCAGGCCGACGGCCAGCGCGTACAGGTCGGCCCGGCCGCCCCGGAGCGCGATGCGGTCCCGTGCCGGCGCCGCCGCGGGATCGGTCTGGGCTACAGCCACTGCAACTCCCCGCTACTTATGGTCACTCTAAGTTAACACGTACCGGGTCGGCGGCGATCTTCGCCGTCCGGTCGCTTGCGCTCGTCACGGAAAGCTGCCCATAGTGGCACGGACAGTGATCGCGGGCGTTCGGGAGCAGGAACATGCCAGAGCGGCCGCACGTGCTCGTCACCGGGCTGTCCCGGGGCATCGGGCGTCAGGTCGCGCTGCAGCTCGCGGCGGACGGGTACGTCGTCTCGGGCTGCTCGGCCACCGGCGGTACGGCGGTCGAGACCCTGGGCGAGCGCCTGGACCAGGCCGGCGCCCGCGGCCACCTCGCCGCCTGCGACGTCCGCGACGCCGCCGCGGTCGAGGGCCTCGTCGCCGCCGCGGAGGACACCGCCGGCCCGCTGACCGGCCTGGTCAGCAACGCCGGCATCGCCCGGCACGGTCCGCTGGTGACGGTCGCCGACCGCGACTGGCAGGACGTGCTCGACGTCAACCTCGGCGGCACCCGCAACGTCTGCCGCGCGGTCGGATACCGCTTCCTCAAGCGGCGCGCCGGGGCCATCGTCGCGATCTCGTCGGTGGCGGCCACCCGGGCCGACCCCGGCGACTCCACGTACGCGGCCAGCAAGGCCGGGGTGACCGCGCTGGTCACCGGGCTGGCCCGGGAGAGCGGGCGCTTCGGGGTGCGGGCCAACGTCGTCGCCCCCGGCTACATCGGCACCGACATGACGGCCCCGATGACGACCCGGGCCCGGTCGGCCGCCATCGAGGGCATCGCGCTGCGGCGCTTCGGCACGCCGGCAGAGGTGGCGCACCTCGTCGCCTTCCTCCTGTCCGACCGCGCCTCGTACGTCACGGGTCAGGTGTTCCGCATCGACGGCGGCATGCGCCCGTGAGCCCCGCCGGAGGAGGAATCGTGACCGACACCGAACGGATCCGCGAGGAGCTGCACGAGCTCGTCGCGGACGTGCTGGAGATCGAGCCGGACGAGCTGACCCCCGACGGCGGCTTCGTCGACGTGTACGAGGTCGACTCGCTGCTCGCGATCGAGATGGTGGCCCGCATCGACATGCGCTACGGCACCGAGCTGTCCGTACAGGAGCTGGCCCGGATGACCGACCTGCGGTCGGTCCAGGACGTCGTCCTGCAGCACCTGAACGGCGGCTGACGTGCGGCGGGTGGTCGTCACCGGCCTGGGACCGGTCTCGGCGATCGGCACCGGGCGGGCGGCGTTCTGCCGGGCGCTGCGCGCCGGCCGGCTCGGGTTCTCCCCGATCAGCAGCTTCGACGCGTCCCGGTTCCCCCACCGGTACGCCGGCGAGGTGCACGACTTCGCCCCCGCGGGGCTGGTGCGCCGGCTGTCCACCGCGGACTGGGGCCGCTCCAGCCTCTTCGCCGCGGCGGCCGCCCGGCTGGCCTGGTCCGACGCCCGGCTGGACACGGCCCGGACCGACCCCGACGCGGTGGCCGTGGCGATCGGCACCACCACCGGCGAGTCCCAGGTCCTCGAGGCGCTGACCGCCGCGTCCGCGGCCGGCGGGCTGGGGGCGATGCCGACCGAGCTGCTCGACACGCTGCCGGCGGAGCGGCTGGCCCACGCCGTCAGCACCGAGCTCGGCGTCCGCGGCGAGTCGGTGACGATCGCGACGGCCTGCTCGGCCGGCAACTACGCCGTCGGCTACGGGTACGACCTGATCGCCGGCGGCGACGCGGAGATCGTCCTGGCCGGCGGGGCGGACGCGGTCTGCCGCTGGTCGCACGCGGGCTTCTACCGGCTCGGCGCGCTGGACGAGGTCGCCTGCCACCCGTTCGACCGGGACCGGGCCGGCATCATCACCGCCGAGGGCGGCGCGGCGGTGGTGCTGGAGGAGCTGGAGCACGCGCGGTCGCGGGGGGCGCCGGTGCTGGCCGAGGTCCTCGGCCACGCGATGAACTGCGACGCCGAGCACATGGTCTCGCCCAGCACCGCCAGCATCGCCGCCTGCATGCGGGCCGCCCTGGTCCACGCCGGGGTCACGCCGGCCCAGGTCGACTACGTGTGCGCGCACGGGACCGGCACCCGGACCAACGACCTGGTCGAGTCGCTGGCCCTGCGCGAGGTCTTCGGCCGGCGGCCGCCGCCGGTCAGCTCGATCAAGTCGATGCTGGGTCACAGCATGGGCGCGGCCAGCGCGTTCGGGATCATCGCGTGCACGCTGGCGATCGCCGAGGGCTTCCTGCCGCCGACCATGGGCTGGTCGACCCCGGACCCGGC
>DATINN010000574.1:0-9072 GCA_035474175.1 Mycobacteriales bacterium
TGCGGCCGGCCCGGGTCGGGGTCGCGGGGGGCCGGATCGCCGTCGTCGCCGGCTGGGACGCACCACTGGAGGCGGCCGAGACGGTCGTGCTCGACGACGACGCGGTGCTGCTGCCCGGGCTGGTCGACACGCATGTGCACGTCAACGAGCCCGGGCGGACGGAGTGGGAGGGGTTCGCGACGGCGACCGCGGCGGCGGCGGCCGGCGGGATCACCACGATCCTGGACATGCCGCTGAACAGCATCCCGCCGACCGTCTCCGTCGCGGCGCTGGCGGCCAAGCGGGCCGCCGCGCGGGCGCAGCTGCACGTCGACGTCGGGTTCTGGGGCGGCGCCGTCCCGGGCAACGCCGGGGCGCTGCGGGACCTGCACGAGGCCGGCGCGTACGGGGTGAAGTGCTTCCTGCTCGACTCGGGCGTGCCGGAGTTCCCGCCGCTGGACCCGGCCGGGCTGCGGGCGGCGCTGACCGAGCTGGCCCGCTTCGACGGGCTGCTCATCGCGCACTGCGAGGACGCCGGTTCCCTCCGTCCGGTGCCTTCCGGCCGGGCGTACGGGGGCTTCCTGGCCTCCCGGCCGCCGGAGGCCGAGACCCGGGCCGTGGCCGGGCTCATCGCGGCCGCCCGCGAGACCGGGGCCCGGGTGCACGTCGTGCACGTGTCCGCGGCCGAGGTGCTGCCGCTGCTGCGGGCCGCGGTCGCGGACGGGGTGCGGATCACGGCCGAGACCTGCCCGCACTACCTCGCCCTCAGCGCCGAGGAGGTGCCGGACGGGGCGACCCAGTTCAAGTGCTGCCCGCCGGTGCGGGACGCGGCCAACCGGGACGCGCTCTGGGCCGGGCTCGCCGACGGGACGCTGTCCTGCGTCGTCTCCGACCACTCGCCCTGCACGCCGGAGCTCAAGCGCCTGGACACCGGCGACTTCGCCGCGGCCTGGGGCGGCATCGCCTCGCTGCAGCTGTCCCTGCCGGTGGTGTGGACGGCCGCGGCGTCCCGGGGTGTCCCGCTGACCACCGTCGCCGACTGGATGGGCCGCCGCCCGGCCGCCCTGGTCGGGCTGCGCGGCAAGGGCGCGATCGAGGCCGGGTACGACGCGGACCTGGTCGCGTTCGCGCCGGACGAGACCTTCACCGTGGATCCGGCCCGGCTGGCGCACCGCAACCCCGTCAGCGCGTACGCCGGCCGTACGCTGCGGGGCATGGTGCGGACGACGTGGCTGCGCGGGATCCCGGTGGACGGCGAGCCCCGGGGGCGGTTGCTGTGACCGACTTCCAGCGCCTGCCCGACCTGGCCTCGCGGGCCGTCGGCGGCGCCGTGGTCGGGTGGAACGACGCCGCCTTCGCCGAGGCCGAGAACCTGATCCTGCCGCACCCGCCGGCCCGGCACGACGAGTTCGGCCACAAGGGCAAGGTCTACGACGGGTGGGAGACCCGGCGCCGCCGGTCGCCCGGGTCGGACTGGGCCATCGTGCGGCTGGGCGTGCCCGGGACGGTGGCCGGCGTCGTCGTGGACACCAGCTTCTTCACCGGCAACTACCCGGCCGCGGCGTCGCTGGACGGGCTGAGCGCCGACGGCCACCCCACCGCGGCCGAACTGTCCACACTGGACTGGCGACCGCTGCTGCCGAAGTCGGCGCTCAGCGGCGACACCCACAACGTGTTCCCGGTCTTCGGATCCCCGCGCCTGACGCACGTCCGGCTCACCATCCACCCCGACGGCGGCGTGGCCCGGCTCCGCGTGCACGGCACCCCGATCCCGGACCCGCGGCTGCTCGGCGCCGGCCCGCTCGACCTGGCCGCGCTGGAGAACGGCGGCACGATCGCCGGCTGCAGCAACGAGTTCTACTCCAAGCCCGGGCAGCTCATCTCCCCCGGCATCGCCCGCTCGATGGGCGAGGGCTGGGAGACCGCGCGGCGCCGACGGCCCGGCAACGACTGGGTGAGCGTCCGCCTGGCCGGCGAGGGCGTGGTCGCCCAGGCCGAGATCGACACGAGCTACTTCCTGCACAACGCCCCCGGCGAAGCCGCCCTCACCGGCCTCACCGCGGACGGCATCTGGACCGAGCTGCTGCCGAGGACGCGCCTGCTGCCGGACACCCGCCACCGCCTGCCGCTCGAACCGGGCCCACCGGTGACCGAGGTCCGCCTCGACGCCTACCCCGACGGCGGCCTCGCCCGCCTCCGCCTCTGGGGCACCCTCACCCCGGCCGGCCGGGAACGCTTGGAGCAGACCTTCCGGGCGACCCGGCGTTAGAGCCGGCCGGCAACGCCTGGAGGAGACCTTCCGGGCCACCCGGCGTTAGAGGGCGATGTCGTCGGGGCGGACGGGGATGCGGGTCAGGGGCCGGCCGGTGGCGGCGCGGATCGCGGCGACGATCGCGCCGGTGGAGGAGATCGTGGGCGGCTCGCCGACCCCCTTGGCCCCGTACGGAACGCCGCGCTCGGGCTGCTCGATCCAGGTCTGGACCACCGGCGGCATGTCCAGCGGGGTCGGCAGCAGGTAGTCGGTGAAGGACGGGTTCCGGATCCGGCCGTCCGCGACGACGATCTCCTCCATCACCGCCAGGCCGAGCCCCTGCGCGATGCCGCCCTCGATCTGGCCGGTGACCGCGAGCGGGTTCAGTGCCTTGCCGACGTCCTGGGCGGTGGCCATCTGGACCACCCGCACCAGCCCCAGCTCCTCGTCCACGTCGACGACGGCCCGGTGCGCGGCGAACGCGAACGACCAGTGCGCGTTGCCCTGCCCGTTTTCGTCCAGCGGCTCGGTCGGCGCGTGGTGGAACTCCCGGTACGCCTCGACCGGCCCGGCCCGCAGCGCCTCGGCCAGCGAGACCCGGCTGGTGCCGTCCTTCGTGGTCACCTCGCCGTCGCCGAGCACCATGTCGGCCGGCGCGAGGTGCAGGTCGAGCGCCGCCCGCTCCAGCACGACCTCGCGCACCCCGGCGCAGGCCATCTGCACCGCGCCGCCGCTGACCATCGTCTGCCGGGACGCGCTGGTCGAGCCGGCCGAGCCGACCTGGGTGTCGGCCGGGTGCAGCAGGACCGTGCCGACGCCCAGCTCGGCCCGGGCGATCTGCTGGGCCAGCGTGACGAAGCCCTGGCCGACCTCGGCCGTGGCCACGTGCACGATCGCCACCGGCTCGCCGTCGGCGCCGAGCTCCAGCCGGACCCGGGCCGAGGAGTAGTCGTCGAACCCCTCGGAGAAGGCGAGGTTCTTGAACCCGACCGCGAAGCCGACGCCGCGCCGGACGTTGTGCGGCAGCGCCGTCCGGCCGGCCCCGCCGGGCAGCGTCATCAGGTCCGCGTCCGGCTCGGCGGCCGGTGGCATCGGCAGCTCGGCGCAGGCGCGGATGCACTCCTCGACCGGCGCGACGCCGATGATGACCTGTCCGGTCAGCAGCTGGTCGTGGGTCCGCAGCGCGTTGCGCAGCCGCAGCTCCAGCGGGTCCATGTCCAGGGCGGCCGCGAGCTTGTCCATCTGCGCCTCGGCCGCGAACGACGTCTGCACCGCGCCGAAGCCGCGCATCGCCCCGCACGGCGGGTTGTTCGTCCGCACCGCCCAGCCGTCGATCTTCGCGTTGGGCACCCGGTACGGCCCGGCGGCGAAGCAGGTCGCGTTGGCGATGACCGCGGTGCTGGAGGACGCGTACGCGCCGCCGTCGAAGACCATCCGGGACTCGACGTTGACCAGCGTGCCGTCGCGGCGGGCGTGGTGGCGGAACCAGATCCGGGCCGGGTGCCGGTGCACGTGGCCGAAGAACGACTCCTCGCGGGAGTAGACCATCTTCACCGGGCGGCCGGTGACGAGCGCGAGCAGGCAGGCGTGGATCTGCATGGACAGGTCCTCGCGGCCGCCGAACGCGCCGCCGGTGCCGGCCAGCGACAGCCGCACCTTCTCCCGCGGCAGGTTGAGGCAGGCGGCGATCTGGTCCCGGTCGACGTGCAGCCACTGCGTCGCGACGTAGAGCTCGACGCCGCCGTCCTCGCTCGGCACGGCCAGCCCCGACTCCGGGCCGAGGAAGGCCTGGTCCTGCATGCCCACCTCGTACGTGCCCTCGACGACGACGTCGCCGGTCGCCTCGGGGTCGCCGTGGCGCAGCGTGATGTGCCGGAACACGTTGCCGTCGGGGTGGATCGGCGGCGCCGTGATCGCCCGCTCGGCGTCGACGAGCGGTTCGAGCACGTCGTACTCGATCGTGATCGCGGCGCAGGCGCGGGCGGCCAGCTCCGGGTGGTCGGCGGCGACGGCGGCGATCGGCTCGCCGTGGAACCGCACCACGTCGTGGGCGAAGACGGGCTGGTCGTGGTGCTCCAACCCGTACGTCCGGGAGCCCCACAGGTCGTCCTGCGTGACGACCGCGTGCACGCCCGGCATGGCCAGCGCCGGGCCGATGTCGATGCTGACGATGCGGGCGGCCGGGTGCGGGCTGCGGACGGTCTTGCCCCAGACCATGTTGTCGAGGTGGAGGTCGGAGGAGAACGCGAACTCGCCGGTGACCTTGGGCGGCGCGTCCGGGCGCAGCACGCTCTCGCCCAGGCCGGGCGGCCGCCGCCGGCGGGTGAAGGTGGCCGGCTGGCTAGGCGCGGGCATCGGCACGCTCCTGCTGCACCTGGTGGAACGCGGCGACGATGCGGCCGTAGCCGGTGCAGCGGCACAGGTTGCCCGAGATCGCCTCGCGCATCTCCAGCTCGCTCGCCGCCGGGCTGCGGTCGAGCAGGTCGGTGACCGCGACGATCATGCCGGGGATGCAGAAGCCGCACTGCACGGCGCCCTGCTCCACGAACGCCCGCTGCACGTCCGACAGCCCGCCCCCGCCGGTCAGGCCCTCGACCGTGGTGAGCGTCGCGTCCACGGCGTCGGCGGCGAGCACGCAGCAGGAGGCGACGAGCGCGCCGTCCATCAGCACCGAGCAGGACCCGCACTCGCCCTGCTCGCAGGCGTTCTTCGAGCCCGGCTGGCCCAGCCGCTCGCGCAGCACGTAGAGCAGGCTCTCGCCGATCCAGGCGTCGTCGACCGGCAGCTCGCGGCCGTTGACGGACAGCAGGTACGTCGCCAGCGGGAAGTCGCCGTCGGGGCGGGGGAAGCCCTGGGCGCCGCGGCTGTCGTCGGTGGTCGGGTCGTGCAGGGCGTCACTGACCCCGGGGTCGTCGCTCATGCCAGGCTCCTCTCCAGCGCGCGGGTGGCGATGACCTGCACCGCACGGGAACGGTAGGCGGCGGTGCCGCGGTGGTCGGAGATCGGCCGGACGGCGTCCCGCACCAGCTCGCCGAAGCGGGCCACCGCGTCCGGCGGCGCCGACAGGGCGTCCCAGTCGATCTGCCCGGCGATGTACGACTCCGCATCAGGGGCGCGGACCGGTGTCGGCGCGACCGAGCCGAGCCCGATCCGCACGGTCCGGCCGGCCCGGTCGACGAGCAGCGCGGCGCAGCAGATCGAGATCACCATGGCGTTGCGGGTGCCGACCTTGAGGAACTCCTGCGGTCCGGCCAGCCGCGGCACCCGCACCCGGGTGATGATCTCCCCCGGCCGCAGCACCGTGCGCTTCACCCCGGTGACGAAGTCCGCCACCGGCACCGTGCGCTCGCCGTCCCGCCCGGCCAGCACGACCGCGGCGTCGGCGGCGACCAGCACCGGCAGCCCGTCGCCGGCCGGGCTGGCGGTGCCGAGGTTGCCCCCGATCGTGGCGGCGTTGCGCATCTGCGGGGAGCCGACCGTGCGGGCCGCCGCGGCCAGCGCCGGCAGCTCGCCGGCGAGCTCGCGCTCGATCGTCCGCCAGGTGACGCCGGCGCCGATGTCGACCTCGTCCGGCCCGATCTCGTAGCCCTGCAGCTCCGGCAGCCGGCGCAGGCTGACCACGGCGGGCGGGCGGCGGTGGCCGAAGTTGACCTCGACCATGAAGTCGGTGCCGCCGGCGAGCAGGTGCGCGTCGGGCCGGGCGTCGAGCGCGTCGAACGCCTCCGGCAGGTCGGCGGGTCGGGCGATGGCGGACACGGGCTCCCCTCCGGGCTCTGGCGATCTCCTAACGTACCTGCACCAGAATGCGGGCATGGATCCGATGGCGGACTTGCTGGTGACCGGGGCCGACCTGGTCGCGACGATGGACGACGCGCGCCGGGAGGTCGCCGGTGGCTGGGTCGCGGTCACCGGCGGCGTGGTGAGCGGGATCGGCGGCCCGGCCGATCCACGGCCGGCGGCGGCGACCACGCTGGACGCGACCGGGTGCCTGGTCACGCCGGGGCTGGTCAACACCCACCACCACCTGTACCAGAACCTCACCCGCGCGTACGCCCCCGCACTGCGCGGCAGCCTCTTCGACTGGCTCACCACGCTCTATCCACTGTGGACGCGGCTGGACGAGGAGGCGGCGCACGTCTCCGCGTACGTGGGACTGACCGAGCTGGCGCTGGGCGGCTGCACCACCTCCACCGACCACCTGTACGTCTTCCCGCGCGGCGGCGGCGACCTGATCTCGGCCGAGATCGCGGCCGCGACCGCGCTCGGGATGCGGTTCCACCCGACCCGCGGCTCGATGTCACTGTCGCAGAAGGACGGTGGGCTGCCGCCGGACGAGGTCGTGCAGGACGACGAGGAGATCCTGGCCGACTCCGAGCGGCTGGTGCGGCGGCACCACGACCCGGCGCCGACGGCGATGGTGCGGGTGGCGCTGGCGCCGTGCTCGCCGTTCTCGGTCACGCCCCGGCTGATGACGGCCACGGCCGAGCTGGCCGAGAAGCTGGACGTGCGGCTGCACACCCACCTGGCCGAGGACCGGGACGAGGACGAGTTCTGCCTGGCCACGTTCGGGCGGCGGCCGGTCGACCACTTCCAGGACGTCGGCTGGGGCTCGGACCGGTCCTGGGTGGCGCACTGCGTCTGGCCCAACCCGGAGGAGATCGCCCGGCTCGGCCGCTGGGGCACCGGTGTCGCCCACTGCCCCAGCAGCAACATGATCCTCTCCGCCGGGCTGGCCCCGGTGGCCGAGCTGCGGGCGGCCGGCGCGCCGGTCGGGCTGGGCTGCGACGGGTCGGCCTCGGCCGACTCGGCGTCGCTGTGGCTGGAGGCCCGGACCGCGATGCTGCTGGGCAAGCTGCGCGGCGGCCCGGCGGCGATGTCGGCCCGGGACGCGCTGGAGGTCGCCACCCGGGGCGGGGCCGCCGTGCTCGGCCGGTCCGGCGAGATCGGCCAGCTGTCGGCCGGCGCCTGCGGTGACCTGGTCGTCTGGCCGCTGACCGGGGTGCCGTTCGCGGGGGCGCTGAGCGACCCGGTCGAGGCCTGGCTGCGGTGCGGGCCGGTCGCGGCCCGGCACACCGTGGTCGCGGGCCGTCCGGTCGTCCGCGACGGCGTGCCGGTGCACCCGGATCTCGACCCGATGCTGCGCCGGCACCGGGAGCTGGCCGCGGGCATGCAGGGCGCCCTGTCCCAGGCGTAAGGGGCTGGTTCTTTCGAACCACTTACGGGCGTACCCCGTGCCATTGCAGCGAACGTCATGCACTATCGGGAAGGTCGGACGGCCCGCGACGGAGGGGGAGCCTTGGCAGGCAGCGACGCGTTCCCGGGCTGGTGCGCCATCTGCCGCCGGGTCGCCCTCGGTGCGCTGACCGTCGGCGTCCTGGTCAACGTCGCGCCGCACGAGTCCGCGCCGGCCGCCGCGCCGACCGTCATCCGGTTCGCCTCCGACGCGGTCGGCACCGGGCTCGACCACCCCGGCCGGGTCGTGCAGGACCTGCCCCGGCAGCAGCGGTCGCTGGCGGTGCTGCAGGCCCGGGAGCAGGCCCGGCGGACGCCGGCCCCGGCGGTCACCCCGACGCTGACGACGGCCCCGTCGCCGGTCACCGTCCCGGTCGGGGTCGGGCCCACGCTCGGCGGCCAGCTGCCGCCGTCGGCGCCGCAGGCCGTCACCGTCGCGATCCGGTACGCACTGGCCCAGGTCGGGAAGCCGTACGTGTGGGGCGCCACCGGTCCGGACACCTACGACTGCTCGGGCCTGGTCCAGCGGTCGTACGCGATGGCCGGGGTGTCGCTGCCGCGCACGTCGCGGGAGCAGGCCCGGGTCGGGACGCCGGTCGAGCTGGCCGACCTGCTGCCCGGTGACCTGCTGTTCTGGGCCTACAACCCGGGCGACCTGAGCACCGTGCACCACGTCGCGATGTACCTCGGCGACGGCAAGATCGTGCAGGCCCCCCAGCCCGGCGAGTACGTCGAGGTCACGGGGCTGTGGCTGAGCGGGTACGCGGGGGCGGTGCGGGTCGCGAGCGGGCCGGCCGACACGCCGCTGCCGGCGGTGCCGGCGGCCGTGCCGGGGACGGGGCTGACCCCGGCCGGGGACGCGATGCCGGACGGGTCGCCGCCGCCGGACGACGGCTCGCTGCCGCCGACGACGCTGGTGCCGGGGGCGCGCCCGGGCGGGTCGGTGGCCGGGCTGCCGCCGGGCACGACGGCTCCGGGGACGACCGCACCCGGGACCACCGCTCCCGGGACCACTGCTCCTGGCACCACCGCGCCCGGGAGCACCACTCCGGGGACCACGGCGCCCGGCACCACCGCGCCGGGTGCGACGGCTCCGGGGACCACCGCGCCGGGCACCACGGCGCCGGGGTCGAGCGCGCCCGGGACGATCGCGCCGGGGACCAACCCGCCCACGACCACGGCGCCCGGGACGACCGCACCGGGGACCACCCCGCCGGGCACCACCGCACCGGGGACCACCGCACCCGGGACCAACCCCCCGAGCGGCACCGGCTCGGCCGGCACCACGGCTCCCGGCACCACGGCTCCGGCGACCACCCCGCCCGCGACCCCGCCGCCGGACAGCACCCCGCCGGAGAGCACCCCGGCCGAGACGTCCTCGGCCCCGCCGACCACTCCCCCGCCGGCCCCGGAGAGCACGTCCCCGGCCGCCGCCGCGACCGCGTCGGCCGCGGCCACCAACGCCGCCCCGAGCAGCCCGGCTCCGTCCAGCCCCGCCCCGACCGCGACCCCGACGGCCACCCCCTGACCGGCTTGACCTGACCAGGCCGCCCTGACCAGGCCGCCCCGACCGGCCCCGACCGTCCCGCCCCGACCGGCCCCGACCGTCC
>DATINN010000575.1:0-2939 GCA_035474175.1 Mycobacteriales bacterium
TGCTGTACGACTTGAGCAGATGATCCAGGATCAGCCGGTGCAGGAGGCTCACTCCCAGGCCGCGCCAGCCCGGGCCGCGCCGGGCCGCCGGGCCGCGCCGGCACGGCCGGTGCGGTGCCGGGTGGGTCGCGGTCGGGGAGACTGGGGGGATGAGCGCGCGGCCGTCGGCACTGCAGTGGCTGCGGTACGCGCTGGGCGGCCGGCTGCCGGCGTCGCTGCACGGCTGGGTCCGGCACGACCTGACCGACGCCGACTGGCGCTGGCGGCAGATCCTGCGGGTGCTGGTGCAGGCGGCGATCCCGATCGTGGTGATCATGGTGCTGCCGGTGCCGTTCGCGCTGCGCTGCCTGATGTCGGTGCTGATCCTGCTGGGCGCGCTCTCGGTCGGGGCCGCGTACGGCGACGAGCTGCGGGACCGCCGCTTCCGCCAGCACGGCCTCACCCCGCCGGCGAGCCCACCGCCGCCGACCGGGCGATGGTGAGCCGGACCAGCACCGCCGCCAGCGCCGGCGGCACCGCGCCGAGCAGGAACGCCGGCCCCGACCCGTGGCCCTGCACGACCAGGCCGGCCAGCGCCGAGCCGGCCGCCGACCCGCTGAGCAGGGAGACGGCCAGCCCGGCGAAGGTCTGGGTCACCGCGGCCGGCGGGGCGGACAGCTCGACCAGCGTGTAGATCCCCGCCAGAGCCGGCGCCACCAGCGCGCCGACCAGCACCAGCAGCGCGCCCAGCCCGACCAGCCCCGGGTACGCCGCCAGCGCCGCGTGCCCGGCCGCCGTCGCCACCAGCAGCACGAGCAGCCGCCGGGCCGGGCCCCGCCGGGCCGGGCGAGCGCCGCCGATCAGCCCGCCGAGCAGCGAGCCCGCGCTCCACACCGCCAGCAGCGCGCCGGCCGCCGCGGCCGCGCCCGCCGCCCCGGCCGCGCCGACGACCCCGACCTCCACGAACGACAGCCCGCACAGCAGCAGGAACGCGGTCGCGAACAGCGGCACCAGCGGGCGCAGCGCGGCCGCCCGGACCGGCGCCCGCTGCGCGCCGTCGAGCCGCTCCAGCCCCGGGCTGGCCGCGAACGCCACCACCCCGGCGACCGCCGCCGCCGCGGCCGCGAGCACCGCGGCGGCCGGCGAGACCAGCGCGGCGACCGCCCCGGCCAGCGACGGGCCGACGATGAAGACCAGCTCCTGGACGGTGGCCTCCAACGAGTACATCGCGGCGCGGGCGGGCGGGTCGGGCAGCAGCACCGGCCACAGCGCCCGCGCCACCGGCGTCACCGGCGCGGTGAACAGCGCGGCCAGCGCGGTGATCCCGGCCAGCACCGGCGTCGACCCGGAGTGCACCAGGACCAGGGCGGTCAGACCTCCCGCGTACAGCAGCGCGGTGGCGAGCAGCACCCGGCGGGCGCTGCGGCCGCGGTCGACCAGCCGGCTCCACAGCACCGACCCGACCCCGGCGCCGATCACGTAGCAGGCGCTGACCCCGCCACCCGACGCGTAGGACCCGGTCCGGTCGACGGCGAGCAGGATGACGGCCAGGCCGGCCGCGGGCTGGCCGATCCGGCCCAGCAGCGAGGTCCCCAGCGCGCGACCGACGCCGGGGGTGCGCAGCAGCGGCCGGTAGGACGCGGGCAGGACGGGCACGGGGACGATCCTGCCCCGGCGCACCGACAGTTTCTCGTGCCGCCTCCCGCCTCCCGCTTCCCGCCGCCCGCCGCCCGCCTTCCGCCGCCCGGCAGAATTGCCGGATGGACTCGATCGATCTCAACAGCGACCTCGGCGAGGGGTTCGGGATCTGGACCCTCGGCGACGACGCCGCCCTGCTCGAAGTGGTGACCAGCGCGAACATCGCCTGCGGCTTCCACGGCGGGGATCCCGGGATCATGCGCCGGACCTGCGCGGCCGCGGTGGCGCGGGGCGTCGCGATCGGGGCCCAGGTGTCGTACCGGGACCTGGCCGGGTTCGGGCGGCGGAAGATCGACATGCCGCGGGCGGAGCTGACCGACGACGTGCTCTACCAGCTCGGGGCGCTGGACGGGTTCGCCCGGGTCGCCGGCGACCGCGTCCGTTACGTCAAGCCGCACGGCGCGCTCTACAACGCCATCGTGTCCGACGCCGATCAGGCCGCGGCGGGGGTGGACGCCGTGCTGCTGTACGACGCGACGCTCCCGGTGCTGGGTCTGCCGGGGTCGGGCTGGCTGCGGCTGGCGGCGGAGGCGGGGCTGACGGCGGTGCCGGAGTTCTTCGCCGACCGGGCGTACACGCCCGCGGGCGAGCTGGTCTCCCGGCGGCTGCCGGGCGCGGTCCTGCACGACCCGGCCGCGGTCGCGTCCCGGTGCGCGCACTGGGCCCGGACCGGGACGGTCACCGCGGTCGACGGGACGACCGTGGACGTAGCCGCCCGCTCGGTCTGCGTGCACGGTGACACCCCCGGCGCGGTGGAGATGGCCCGGCTCGTCGGCGCGGCGCTGACCGAGGCGGGCGCCACCCTGACCCGGTTCGCGGGCTGATGCGGGTCCTGCCGGCCGGCGACGCCGCCGTGCTCGTCGAGGTGGACGAGGCCGGCCCGCTCTACGCGGCGCTGCGGGCGGCCGAGCTGCCCGGCGTGCTCGACCTGGTGCCGGCGACACGGACCGTGCTGATCACGCTGGACCGCGCCGTCACCGACCCGGGCGCGGTGACGGCCGCCGTCCAGGCCCTTCCGGTGACCGACGCGGCCGCCGCCGGGCCCGGCGACCTGGTCGAGATCCCGACCCGGTACGACGGGCCGGACCTGGCCGAGGTCGCCGCGCTCACCGGGCTGTCCGCCGGCGAGGTCGGGCAGCTGATCGAGAAGGTGTGCGGCGAGCCGCCGCCGGCCGCGCTGGCCCTGGCCGTCCGCGACCGCACCGCGGGCAACCCGTTCTTCACCCGGCAGATCGCACGGCTGCTCGCGGCGCAGGGCGTTC
>DATINN010000576.1:0-7106 GCA_035474175.1 Mycobacteriales bacterium
CCGAGCCACCCGAGCCCGAGCCACCCGAGCCGGGGCCACCCGAGCCGGGGCCACCCGGGCCCGGCACGCCCGCGGCCCGCCCGCTCGCGGCCGGCCGGCTCACGCCACGTCGGGGGCCACGCCGACCGGGCGGACCTCGACCACGCCGCTGTAGCGGACGATCCGGCCGGCGATCTCCAGGATCCGGGCCTCGTCGGCGACGTCGAGGACCCAGAACCCGATCAGCGACTCCTTGGCCTCGGCGAACGGCCCGTCGGTGGTGACCGGCACCCCGTCGGTGAGCCGGACGACCTTGGCCGCGTCGCCGTCCTGCAGGCCCTCGTTGAACACCATCTCGCCCGTCTCGACCAGCTCCCGGTCGAGGTCGTGCATGAAGCCGATCATCTCCTTGATCCACTCCGACGACTGGGTCTCCATCATCTCGCCGGCGGTGCCGAACATCATGATCATGTACTTCACGGTGGTCTCCCCGGGTGGGACAGGACGTGCGGACACCAGTGGGTCGGAGCGGCGCCGGCCCGCTCGACATCGGCGGGACGGAAGTTTCTACCGGGTGGGCGCGGCCCGGTCCACCAGCGCCGCCGCCCCGGGGACGCCCAGCCCGAAGACGCCGGCCGGCCCGTCCCCGAGCCGGGTCGCGCAGAACGCGTCCGCGACGGCGGCGGGCGCGTGCCGGACCAGCAGGGATGCCTGCAGCGCGAGCGCCAGCCGGGCCGCGATCCGCCGGCCGTCGGCCTCGGTCAGCGGCCCGGTCAGCTCGGCCCGCAGCTGCTTGGCCGCCACCGCGACCCGCTGGTCGTCGGCCAGGTCGACCTCGGCCAGCACGGCCGCGACCGCGGCCGGCTCCCGGGCCACCGCCCGCAGCACGTCCAGCGCGATGACGTTGCCGGAGCCCTCCCAGATCGAGTTGAGCGGGGACTCGCGCAGCAGCCGCGGCATCCCGGAGTCCTCGACGTAGCCGTTGCCGCCCAGGCACTCCAGCGCCTCGGCCGCGACCGCCGGCGCCCGCTTGCAGACCCAGAACTTCGCCACCGCGGTGGCCAGCCGGCCGAAGTCGTCCTCGCCCGCGTCGACGGCCGCGGCCAGCCGCAGCCCGAGCGCGGTCGCCGCCTCCGACTCCAGCGCCAGGTCGGCCAGCACCTCCGACATCAGCGGCTTGTCCCGCAGCAGCCCGCCGAACGCGGACCGGTACGTGGCGTGGTGCACCGCCTGCGCCACCGCCGCCCGCATCAGCCCGGCGCTGCCGAGCACGCAGTCCAGCCGGGTCACCCGGACCATCTCCAGGATCGTCCGCAGCCCCCGCCCGGCCGGCCCGACCAGCCAGCCGACGGTGCCGTCGAACTCGACCTCGGACGAGGCGTTGGACCGGTTGCCGAGCTTGTCCTTCAGCCGCTGCAGCCGGAACACGTTCCGCTCGCCGTCGGGCAGCACCCGCGGCACCAGGAAGCAGGTCAGCCCGGCCCCGGCGACCTGGGCCAGCACCAGGAACAGGTCCGACATGGGCGCCGAGCAGAACCACTTGTGCCCGGTCAGCCGCCAGGTCCCGTCCCCGGCGTCGACGGCGACCGTCCGGTTGGCCCGGACGTCGGAGCCGCCCTGCTTCTCGGTCATCCCCATCCCGGCCAGGAACCCGGGCCGGCCCAGCTCGGGCGAGTACGCGGTCGAGGTCAGCCCCGGCCCGTACGCCTCGTACAGCGCGGGCTCGTGCCGCAGCGCCGGCAGCACCGCGTACGACATGGAGACGGGGCAGCCGTGCCCGGCCTCGACCTGGGACCAGACCAGGAACCCGGCCGCCCGGCTGGTGTGCGGCGCGGGCTCGGCCGCGACCCAGGGCGCGCCGGCCAGCCCGTGCCCGACCGCCTCGGTCAGCAGCCGGTGGTACGACGGGTGGAAGTCGACCTCGTCGATCCGGTGCCCGTAGCGGTCGTGGGTGCGCAGCACCGGCGGGTGGGCGTTGGCCTCGGCGCCCCAGCGCTGGGCCTCGGCCGTCCCGGCCAGCCGGCCCAGCGACCGCAGCCCCGGCGTCTCGGCGCCCAGCCGGCGCACGGCCTCGGCCAGCGCCAGGTCGCCCGTGTAGACGTCGTGGTCGACCAGCGGCGGCGGCTGGTTGGTCACCTCGTGCGTCGCCATGCCCTCAGTCCTACAGCACCGTGACCGACGAGAGCGCCTCGTCCCCCGGGGGTTCGGCGGGCAGGATGCGCAGCCCGTCGGCCGGGCGGCCCGGGGTCCAGGCGCCGACCTGGCCGCGGGTGGCCGACCAGACGCCGAGCACCAGCGTCGGCCCGAACCAGCTCAGGTCGGCCGACCGCTCGGCCTCGGTCTCCACCCCGGGCACCCTGGTCACCGTCCCGGTGGCCAGGTCGAGCACCTCGGCGAAGCCGGGCACGATCACCAGCCGGCCGTTGCGATACTGCCCCGGCACCCCCAGCGCCAGCCAGCGGCCGTCGGGCGAGAAGGCGCCCCGGGCCGGGATGCCGGTGCCGGCCGGCAAGGGATAGTCCCGCGACCGCCCGTCCGCGAGCCGGGTCACCGTCACCGGGCAGTCCCGCAGGCAGCTGCCGGACACGTGCGCGACCGAGGCCGGCCCGACCGCGACCTGGATCCGGCCGGTGGCCAGCCGTCGCCGCTCCGCCCCGGTGGCCGGGTCGAGCAGCCGCAGCTGCGCGCCCTGCAGGTCACCGACCTGCCCGGCGACCAGCCCGGCGGTGGTGTCCCGCAGCGGGGTCAGGGTGCCGCCGGCGGTCCAGCGCCGGCGGACCTTGCCGTCGGCGGCGGTGACCGCGACCGAGGTGCTGCCGGCGTTGCGGGTGGCCACGTAGAGGTCGGTGCCGTGCAGCGCGGGCACGACGGTGGCGTCGAAGCCGAGCGGGACCGGCGGCCCGCTGACCGGGCGCAGCAGCACGGTCCGGATCCGGCTGGTCCCCGGCCCGGTGATGGCGGCGACCGTCCCGGCCGGCACCGCCTGCAGCGCGGCCCGCTCCCCCGGCCCCAGCTGCAGCCCCGGCACCGGCCCGGAGTGCCGGATCGAGGTGTCGATGATCTGCGGGTAGCGCCCGCTGACCAGCACCTTCAGCCCGGGCGGCCCGAGCGCCTCGGTCCCGGTCAGCCGGGGCAGGCCGGGCCGGGGGCTCGGTGCGGCGGCCGGCGGGTCGGGGCGCTGGACCGGGTCGCGGTGCGTCGCGACATACCCGAACAGGAGCGCGGCGGCGAGGCCCAGTGCCGGGACCGACCACTGCCGCCGCATGGCATCAGTGTGACCGGAACCGCCGCGGGTCGAACAGCCCGATCGGGTGCCGGGTGGACCCGTCCCGGACCAGGTCGGCCACGATCTCCCCCACCACCGGCACGAACTTGAACCCGTGCCCGGAGAACCCGCACGCCACCACGACGTTGTCGTACGCCGGGTGCGGGCCGAGCACGAAGTGGTGGTCCGGGGTGGTCGTGTAGAGGCAGACCACCGCGGCGACGGACGGGCCGGTCAGCCCGGGGAACACCTGCGCGGCCCGGGCCCGCAGCTCCTCGACCTCCGCCGGCCGCACGGTCCGGTCGACGCCGTCGGGCGTGGTCGGCTCGCCGGCCCGGAAGAACGAGATCTTCACCCCGCCGCCCGGGCCGTCGATGGCCGGGAAGCCGTAGACCTGGTCGAGCCCGTCGCCGCAGATGAACACCGGGTTGGCCGCGTAGTCCGCGATCGGGCCGGCCGGCGCGACCCAGTGCATGACCTGCCGCTCCACCACCATCGGCACGTCGAGCCGGGCCAGCTCCGGCGCCCACGCCCCCGGCATCAGCACCAGCTGCCCCGCCTCGTACGTCCCGGCCGCGGTCACCACCCGGGCCGGCGGGCCGGCCTCCCACGACAGCACCGGCTCGTGCGGGTGCAGCTCGGCGCCGGCCGCGGCGGCCAGCGCCAGCTGGGCCCGTACGGTCGCCTCGGGGCGGGCGTAGCCGGCGCGCTGCTCGTACAGGGCGAGCTCGTCGGGGGCGAGCCGGAAGGTGGGGAAGCGGCGGGCGACGGCGGCCGGGTCGAGCACCTCGTGCGGCAGCTCCCACTGGTGCGCCGAGCGCAGCGAGCCGCCGAAGGTCGGGCCGTCGGGCCGTCCGACGTAGAGGCCGCCGGTGGGCACGAACAGGTCCGTCCCGCTGTCCGCGACCAGCGCCTGCCACCGGTCCCAGGCCCGCAGCAGCAGCGGCACGTACGCCGGGTCCTCCAGGTAGGACTGGCGGTAGACGCGGGAGCCGCCGTGGCTGGAGCCGAGCGCGTGACCGGGGCCGTAGCGGTCGAGGCCGAGGACGCGGCTGCCGCGCCGGGCCAGCTCCAGCACGGCCGCGCTGCCCGTCCCGCCCGTGCCGAGGACGATGACGTCCCAGCTCACCCCGGCCGCTCCTCGGACAGCTCCGGCTCGGCCTCGGTCTTCGGTCCCTCCGGGAGGCCGACGTCGCGCCGCCAGGCCCGGAAGGTCCAGGCCATGGTGGCCACCCAGACCAGCCCCAGCAGCTCCCCGGCCAGCACGTCGGAGAGGAAGTGCACGCCCAGCCCGATCCGGGCGAAGCCGACCGCGAGCGGGACGGCGACCGCGACACCGACCGCCAGCGCCCGCCAGCCGCCCCGCAGCAGCGGCATGACCAGCAGCAACAGCACCGCGCAGCCGACCGTGGAGGTGAGCGCGTGCCCGGACGGGAAGGACCGGCCCGGGGCGGTGGCGACCGCGTCGACCAGGTCCGGCCGGGTCCGGTCGACCAGGACCTTCAGGACCAGGCCGAGCAGGGCCGCGCCCCACACCGTGACCAGCGTCCAGATCCCGAGCCGGAAGTGGCGACGCCACAGCAGCACGAGCGCGGCCACCGTGGTGACCACCCGGAAGGTGATCGGGTCGAAGACGTTGCTGAGCAGCTTCAGCAGGGTGACGAACCACCCGTGCTCGACGGCGAAGCCGTGCAGCCGGTCGGCCACGGCCTGGTCCAGGTCGATCAGCGGGTCCCAGTTGGCCCGGACCAGCAGCGCCAGCAGCAGGAAGCCCAGCCCCAGCGCGGCCATGGCGACCAGGCCCAGCGCCAGCCGGAGGGTCAGCCGTCGGTCGGCCCGGGTCAGCTCGGGAGAGGTGCGAGCGGTCACAGGTTTCCCGTACCCATCCCGGGCGGGTAGAGACCCCCCATGCCCGAACGGTGGTACCAGCACGCTGTCATCTACTGCCTGGACGTCGAGACGTTCCAGGACTCCAACGGCGACGGGGTGGGTGACCTGCGCGGGCTGACCAGCCGGCTGGACTACCTCTCCCGGCTCGGGGTGAGCACGATCTGGCTCAACCCGATCCACCCGACGCCGGGCCGGGACGACGGCTACGACGTCTCCGACTACTACGGCATCGACCCGCGGCTGGGCTCGCTCGGCGACTTCGTCGAGCTGGTCCACCAGTGCGAGAACCGCGGCATCCGGCTGATGATCGACCTGGTCGTCAACCACACCTCCGACCAGCACCCGTGGTATCAGAGCGCCCGGCAGAGCGAGGACTCGCCGTACCGGGACTGGTACGTGTGGTCGCCGACCGAGCCGCCCAACGCGTCCGAGGGCGTCGTCTTCCCCGGCTACCAGCGCGGCACCTGGTCCTACGACAAGGTCGCCAAGCTCTGGTATCACCACCGCTTCTACGACTTCCAGCCCGACCTCAACTGGAACAACCCCGACGTCCGGGACGAGATCGGCCGGGTCGTCTCGTTCTGGCTGGAGCTGGGGGTCAGCGGCTTCCGGATGGACGGCGCGCCGTTCGTGATCGAGGAGGTCCACCCGGACACCTCGGACCGGATCATGCACTACGAGTGGCTCAACGACCTGCACGAGCACATCGGCTGGCGGCGCGGCGACGCGGTCGTGCTGGCCGAGGCCAACGTGCCCCGGGAGCAGATCCTGGAGTTCTTCGGGCCGCGGGCCGACCGGCTGCCGATGATGTTCAACTTCGCCGAGAACCAGCAGGTCTTCCTGGCCCTGGCCCGGGAGACGGCGGTGCCGGTGCGCACCGCGATCGAGTCCTCGCCCGTCATCCCGCCCGCCGCGAGCTGGGCCACGTTCCTGCGCAACCACGACGAGATCGACCTCTCCGGGCTGCGGGAGAGCGAGCGCGCGGACGTGTTCGCCAAGTTCGGCCCGGACAAGGACATGCAGCTCTACGACCGGGGCATCCGGCGCCGGCTGGCCACCATGCTCGGCGGCGACCAGCGCCGCATCCGCCTCGCGTACGTGCTGCAGTTCTCGCTGCCCGGCACCCCGGTCATCCGGTACGGCGAGGAGATCGGGATGGGTGAGGACCTGTCCCTGCAGCAGCGGGACGCGATCCGCACCCCGATGCAGTGGGCGGACGCGCCGCAGGGCGGCTTCAGCTCGGCCGCGGAGACGGTCCGGCCGGTCATCGCCAAGGGCGACTTCGGCTACCCGGCGGTGAACGTCCGGGACCAGTCGACCGACCCCGACTCGCTGCTGAGCTGGTTCCAGCGGCTGCTGCCGGTGCTGCGGGAGTCGCCGGAGTTCGGCACCGGCACGTGCACGGTGCTCGACACCCGGGACGAGCGGGTGCTGGGGCTGCGCTACGACTGCCCGACCGGCTCGATGCTGGCCGTGCTCAACCTGTCCACGGCGAAGGTGACGGTCGACCTGGCGCCGCAGGAAGGCGTGACCGACGGGTTCCCGGTGGACGTGTTCGCCGACCGGGCCTATCCCGACGCCGGCGACCTGACCGCGGTCGAGCTGGCCGGGTCCGGTTACCGGTGGCTGCGCCTCAGCCGTACGGTCGGGGCGTGAGCGGACGGCCGTGAGCTTCTACGTGCCGCTCGGCCCGGGCACCTTCCGGGCGACCGAGCACACGGTCGGGCCGTGGGCGCCGACCGACCAGCACGCCGGGCCGCCGTCGGCGCTGCTGGTCCGGGCCCTGGAAGGGGTGCTGCCGGCCGGCGGCGGGCTGGCCCGGGTGTCGGTCGACCTGCTCGGCGCGCTGCCGGTCGGGGAGCTGACCGTGACCGCGTCGGTGCTCCGGCCCGGCCGGTCGGTGCAGCTGGCGGTGGCGACGCTGGCCGCGGGCGGGCGGGACGTGGCCCGGGCGACCGGGTGGTGGCACCGC
>DATINN010000577.1:0-3509 GCA_035474175.1 Mycobacteriales bacterium
GCGCCGTGGCGCCGGCAACACGCTGACCGCCTGGCGGCGCCGGCAACGCGCTGAACTGCCTGGCGGCGCCGGCAACGCGCTGACCGCCTGGCGGCGCCGGCGCCGCCAGGCAATAGGGAGACGGGCCCTAGCTGAGCGCCGCCAGCCGGTCGAAGACCGGCCCGAGCCGGGCCACGTACCGCTCGGGGCGCATGACCTCGTCCAGCCCGGCCTCGTCCAGCTTCACCCCGGCCGCGGCGGCGTGGGCGCGCAGCGTCTCCCGGAACGGCCTGCCGCCGTCCCAGGTCTCCATCGCCGCGGCCTGGGTCAGCGCGTACGCGTCCTCCCGCGACAGCCCGGAGCGGACCAGGTCCAGCAGCACCGCGGAGGTGTAGACCAGCCCGCCGGTGGCGTCGAGGTTGGCCCGCATCCGGGCCGCGTCGACCACCATCCCCCGGACCAGCCGGGTGGTCAGCCGGAGCAGGTAGTCGGTGGCGATGGCCGCGTCCGGCAGCGCGATCCGCTCGGTCGAGGAGTGCGAGATGTCCCGCTCGTGCCACAGCGGGATGCCCTCGGTGACCGGGGTGACGTAGCCGCGCACGATCCGGGCCAGCCCGGCGATCCGCTCGGACATGATCGGGTTCTTCTTGTGCGGCATCGCGCTGGACCCCTTCTGCCCGGTCCGGAACGGCTCCGAGAGCTCCCGCACCTCGGTGCGCTGCCCGTGCCGCACCTCCAGCCCGATCGCCTCGCACACGGTGACCAGGATCGACAGGGCCGACACCCACTCGGCGATCCCGTCCCGCAGCACGACCTGGGTGGCGACGTCGGCCGGGCGCAGCCCCAGCGACTCCGCCACCGACGCCTCCAGCGCCGGGTCCACCGACGAGTACGTCCCCACCGCGCCGCTGATCTTCGCCACCGCGACCGCCGAACGGGCCGCGCGCAGCCGGTCCCGCGACCGCGCCACGCCGAACGCGAGGTCGGCCAGCCGGTGCCCGAGCACGTCCGGCTCGGCGTGGATCCCGTGCGTGCGCCCGACCTTGAGCGTGTCCCGGTGCTCCAGGCCGCGGTCGCGCAGCACCCCGACCAGCTCGTCGGCCTTGGTCAGCAGCACGTCGGTCGCCTCGACCAGCTGCAGCGCCAGCGCGGTGTCGAGCAGGTCGGAGGACGTCAGTCCGAAATGGACGTAGGCGGCGGCCTCGCGCGGGGTGGTGTTGTCGGCCCAGGCGGAGAGGAACGCGATCACGTCGTGCTGGGTGACCTCCTCGATCGCGGCCACCGCCTCCGGCGTCGGCGGCGGGGCGTCCAGCACCGGCTGCACGGCCGAGCCGGGCACGGTGCCGGCGGCGGCGTGCGCGGCCAGGACCATCCCCTCGACCCGGCACCACAGCTCGTACTTGTGGGCCTCGCTCCAGACCGCACCCATCTCCGGCAGCGTGTAGCGCTCGATCACGGGACCCAGTCTCCCAGCCCGCCGGATAGGCCACCCGGGCGCCGGGTAGGCCAGACTGACCCACGCAGCACCCATCCCTACCCCGAGGACGTCCTGTGACCTCGTCCACCCGTGCCTCCGACAGCGAGTCGCCTCGCGACACGGCCCGGTCCGCCGCGGCCGAGGAGGAGCTGACCACCGGCCTGACCGGCGCGCCGGACCCCGGCCAGGACAGCTCCGACGAGGCGACCGCGCGGGACCGGCGGGAGCGCGACGCGGCCCGGCGCCGGGGCGACGGGCGGGTCCGCTCGATCGACACCACCGTGGTGCCGCCGGGGGTGCGGGCGACCGCGGCCTGGGCCTGGCGGATCGTCGCGATCGCGCTGGCGGCGTACGTGATCCTGATCGTCATCAGCCGGCTGCGGGTGGTGGTGATCCCGCTGGCGGTCGCGCTGCTGCTGTCGGCGCTGCTGCAGCCGCTGGCCGCGGTGCTGGCCAAGCGGGGGCTGCGGCCGGCGCTGGCCACCGCGGTCACGCTGCTGTCCGGCCTGATCGGGATCGGGCTGCTGCTGTGGCTGGTCGAGGAGCAGTTCCGCAACGGCCTGGGCGACCTGACCACCCAGGTCAACGGTGGCATCGACAAGGTCCAGAACTGGCTGATCAACGGCCCGCTGGGGCTGTCGCAGCAGCAGATCAACGACTACGTCGACCGGGCCCGCGAGTCGATCTCGCAGAACCGGTCCAAGCTCACCAGCGGCGCCATCGGCGCGGCCGGGACGGTCGGCGAGGTCCTCACCGGCGCGCTGCTGACGCTGTTCGCGACGATCTTCTTCATCAAGGACGGCCGGCAGATCTGGACCTGGGTCGTGCGGCTGTTCCCGGCCGGCAGCCACGAGCGGATCGCCGGGGCCGGCGAGCGGGCCTGGCGGACGCTGATCAGCTACGTGCACGCGACGCTGGCCGTCGCCCTGGTCGACGCGGTCGGCATCGGGATCGGCGCGGCGATCCTGCGGGTGCCGCTGGCGCTGCCGCTGGGCGTGATCGTGTTCCTCGGCTCGTTCATCCCGATCGTCGGCGCGACCGCGACCGGGCTGATCGCGGTGCTCGTCGCGCTGGTGGCCAAGGGCCCGGTGACCGCGCTGATCCTGCTCGGCATCGTGCTGCTGGTGCAGCAGGTCGAGGGGCACATCCTGCAGCCGCTGCTGCTGGGCCGGGCGGTCAAGGTGCACCCGCTGGCGATCGTGTTCGGCATCGCGACCGGCACGCTGCTGGCCGGCATCGTCGGCGCCCTGCTCGCGGTGCCGATCGTCGCGGTGATCAGCACGGTCTCCGGCTACCTGAGCAACGGGACCGAGGACGTGGTGCCGACCGAGCCGGCCGACGAGGCCGGCGGCGGCAACACCGTCCCGGCCGGCTGACTCACCGCCAGCGGACGGCCGGCTCGCACGCCTGCCCGGGCTCCGGCGGGATGTCGCCGCGCAGGACCGTGCCGTCCGGCGCCGCCCAGCACCGGGTGTCCACCTGGCGCGGACGGCTGGCGGCGGGGCTGGCGTAGACGACCCGGCCGGTCCCGTCGAGGGCCCGGAAGCGGGCGTCGCCGGCCTGCGACACCTCGTGCGCGGAGACGGTCATGGCGGCCATGTAGGTGCCGTTGCGCACCGGCACGGTCAGCCGGCTGGCCCCGACGGCGATCTCGACCTGGGTGACGCCGGCCACCACCCGGCCCTGCACGGTGAACGTCCCCGGCCCGCGGTCGTACGGCTGCCCGTCCCTGATGGCCCGGTCCACGGTCAGCGGCCCGCGCAGCCACCGCGTCGGCCCCTGGTCCAGGACGCCGGGGCGGTAGTCGCCCTCGGTGGCGTGCAGGCAGTCGCCGGAGCTGTCCGGCCCGTAGACCAGGTAGCGGGTGCCCCACGGCGTCGGTCCGGCGTTGAAGATCTGCAGCGCCGGCTCGCCCGGGTAGCACCGGGCCAGGATGTCCTTGGCCTCGGCCGGGGAGATCCCCGGCACGACCGGCGCGGGCGCCGCGGTCGGGGACGGGCTCGCGGCCGGGGTCCCGTCGCCGCCGCCCGGGCCGGGCAGGACCGACGCCGCC
>DATINN010000578.1:0-18398 GCA_035474175.1 Mycobacteriales bacterium
TGTCGACGGCGATCGCGGCGGCTCGCGGAGATGATCTTGCAACCGTCTGTGACGTGCCCCCAACGGGATTCGAACCCGTGCTACCGCCTTGAAAGGGCGGCGTCCTGGGCCACTAGACGATGAGGGCGGGCCGGCTCCAGATTAGCGGGACGCGGGACTGAGGGTGGACGCACGTGGGCCGGACGCAGCCGCATCCAGTCCGGCTCGGCTCGGTGCCGGCCGGCACGCGGCCGCGTACGCACGATCAGCAACACACCCACCACGATGAGCAATGCTCCGCCCAGGATGATCATCTCGACCCCCGTCGTCATCCCAACGCAGAGAGTGTAAGTATTGGTAACCCACCGTGACTAGGGGAGGTGGGTAGCGTGCGACGGGTGAACGAGGCGCGGCTCGAGGCGATGTTCCGGGGCGGCGGGCTCGGGACCCTCCTCGGGTTCCGGCTGGTCGAGTGGGAGCCCGGGCGCGCGGTGGTGGAGCTGACGCCGACCCCGATCGTCGCGAACATCACCGGATCCGTGCACGGCGGCGCCCTCTACGCGCTGGCCGACTCCGCGTTCGAGATCGCCTGCAACTCGTACGGGCGGGTCTGCGTGGCGCTCGACGTCAGCGTCCACCACGCCAGCGCGGCGCCGGTGACCGAGACGGTGACGGCCGAGGCGGTCGAGGTGTCCCGCTCGGCGCGCGTCGCCTCCTACCGGATCACCGCGACCGGACCCGGCGGCGAGGTCCGCGCCTGGTACCAGGCCACCGCCTACCGCACCTCCCGCTGGCACTTCGGCGCCGACGCCTGGCCGGCCGACTGGCGCGAGGCGCACTGAGCAGTCGGCCGGACAGGGACAGCGGTTTCGCCTACCCTGCACCAGGGCCGTTAGCTCAACTGGCAGAGCAGCGGACTTTAATCCGCGGGTTCCGGGTTCGATCCCCGGGCGGCCCACCGACTCCGTGCGACGGTGTCGTTTGCGGGCGTGGGGTGAGGGCATCGTTGCCCCGTGTCGGGTCTCGCGCTGCCGGTGTTGCTGCTGGTGTTCGCTGCGGCCGCCGGGGCGATCTGGGTGGCGGGGATCCAGCTGTCGGACCAGACCGACGTGCTGTCCGAGCGGCTGCACCTCGGGGCCGCGCTCGGCGGCCTGATCCTGCTCGCGGTGGCCACCAACCTGCCGGAGATCGCGATCACCGTCAGCGCGTCGGTGTCGGGCAACCTCGGCGTCGCGGTCGGCAACCTGCTCGGCGGCATCGCCATCCAGACGGTCGTCCTGGTCGTGCTGGACGCGGTCGGCGTACGGGGGGCGCACCCGCTCACCTACCGGGCGGCGTCGCTGGTGCTGGTGCTGGAGGCGGCGCTGGTGGTGGTCATCCTCGGTGTCGTGGTGGCCGGCAGCCAGCTGCCCGGCGACCTCGTGGTCGCCCGGGTCGCCCCGGCCGCGGCGCTGATCGCGGTGCTGTGGGTGGTCGGGCTGCTGCTCCTGCAGCGGGCCGGCCGGGGCCTGCCCTGGCAGGAGGCCGGTGAGGCGCCGGACAACCAGGAGCCGCCGCGCGGGCACAGCCGGACCAGCACCGAGCAGGAGGCCACCGCCCGCGGCGTGAGCACGACCCGGGCCGCGCTGGTCTTCACCGGCGCCGCTCTCGTCACGCTCGTCGCCGGTGTCGTGCTGGAACGCAGCGGCGACGCCATCGCCGACCACATCGGCCTGTCCGGCGTGCTGTTCGGCGCCACCGTGCTGGCCGCGGCCACCTCGCTGCCGGAGCTGTCCACCGGGCTGACCTCGGTGCGCAAGGGCGACTACCAGCTGGCCATGAGCGACATCTTCGGCGGGAACGCCTTCCTCCCGGTGCTCTTCCTGCTCGCCGGGCTGCTGTCCGGCCGGTCCGTGCTGCCGCAGGCGCAGCGCACCGACATCTACCTGACCGCGCTCGGCGTGCTGCTCACCCTGGTCTACCTGGCCGGGCTGTTGTTCCGGCCGCAGCGGCGCATCGCCCGGATGGGCGTGGACTCGCTCACCGTCCTGGTCCTGTACGCGCTCGGGCTCGCCGGCCTCTTCGCCGTCGCCCGCGGCAGCTGAGGCGAGACGCAGCCTGTCCGGACAGGCAGCACGCAGGAAGATGATCTCGACCACCCCCGGGCCGATCATTCGTGCATGATCGATAGGCGGCGTTTACTGCGGTTGGGCGGGTTGACGGCGGGAGCGGGGGTGGTGGGCGGTTTTGTCCTGCATCCGACAGGACAGAGCCAGGCCGCGGCGGCTCCGGCCGAGCACGCGGGGCACCTGGTCGCGCGGAAGCAGGTGACCGGGGTCGCGGCGGCCGCGCCGCCGCTGGGCAGCCTGCGGATGCCGGTCCCGAACGTGATCCGGCCGATGCGGGCGCCCGACGGCGCCGACGTCTACCGGATCCCGATCCAGCCGGCGACGGCCGAGCTGCTGCCGGGACACCCGACGGCCGTCCGCACGTACGCGGGCCAGTTCGTCGGGCCGACCATCCGGGCCCGGACCGGGCGGCCGGTGCGGGTGACCTACACCAACCGGCTGGACGGTCCGGCCAACGTGCACCTGCACGGCGGGCACAACCCGGCGGCCAGCGACGGCCACCCGATGGACATCATCGAGCCGGGCCGGAGCCGGACGTACACCTATCCGAACCGGCAGCAGGGCGCGACGCTCTGGTATCACGACCACGCCCACCACCTGGAGTCCGAGAACGTCTACTTCGGACTGCACGGGTTCTACATCCTCCAGGACGACGCGGAGCGGCGGCTCAACCTGCCGTCCGGGGAGTACGACGTCCCGATCATGATCAAGGACGTCCAGCTCGACGCGGACGGCGCGCTGGTCTATCCGGCCGAGGCCGCGACGACCCTGCTGGCCAACGGTGTGATTGCGCCGCGGGTGGAGGTCGCCGCCCGCAAGTACCGCTTCCGGCTGCTCAACGGCTCCAACGAGCGCACCTTCCGGCTCACGCTGGCCGGCGCCGAGCTGACCCAGATCGCCTCCGACGGCGGGCTGCTCCCGGCGCCCAAGGTGCGCTCGGAGATCGTGCTCAGCTCGGCCGAGCGGGCCGACGTGGTCATCGACTTCTCGCAGCACCCGGTCGGCTCGCACCTGGTGCTCTACGACATCAGCGGTCCGGTGCTCCGCTTCGACGTGACCCGCAAGGCCGCGGACACCAGCCGGGTGCCGGCCGTGCTGCGCCCGCTGCCCGCGCTGCCGCCGGCGACGGTCGAGCGCGAGGTCGTCTTCTCCTTCGACATGACCGGGACGGACCCGGTCGGCCTGATCAACGGGCAGCCGTACGACCCGAACCGGGTCGACTTCGAGGTCAAGCGGGGCACGACCGAGATCTGGACGATCCGCAATGCCGACGTGGCGCTGGGCGCGCAGCACACCTTCCACCTGCACCTGGAGCAGTTCCGGGTGCTGGACCACAACGGCGCGCCGCCGACGCCGGCGGAGGAGGGCCGCAAGGACACGATCTTCCTCGCGCCCGGGGACGTGATCCGGGTGCAGACGTCCTTCACCGACTACGTCGGCACGTACGTCTACCACTGCCATTTCCTGTACCACTCGGTGCTGGGGATGATGGCGCAGCTGCGGATCGTGCCCTGAGCCGCGGGGTCAGGCCGGGACGTCGCAGAAGCCGTCCCGGTCGACGGTGGCGCCCGCCACCCGCCGTGGCGCCGGCACCAGGCCGATCGTGGCGCACAGCCGCCAGCGACCGCCGGACAGCAGCTCGGCGCTCAGCCACCCGGACACTGCCGCCACCCGGGCGGCCAGGCTGTCCAGGCCGGTGCCGCGGTCCGGGCACGGCGCGGGTCCGCCCACGACCCCGTCGTTGACGATCTCCAGCTCGATCCGGTCCTCGACCCGCCGCAGCGAGATCCGGCAGACGGTCGCCCGGCTGTGCCGCAGCGCGTTCGTCACGCCCTCCCGCAGCACGATCCCGAGCACGGTCTCCAGCTGCCGCGGCACCTCGTCGACGCCGGAGTCGTCCACCTGCGTCGTGACGTCCGCGGCCAGCAGCATCGAGCGGGCCAGCAGCACCTCCTCGCGCAGCGGCAGCTGCCGGTAGCCGCGGGCGACCGAGCGGACGTCGTCCAGCGTCCGCCGGGAGATGTCCACGACCTCGGAGATCTCCTCGTACGCCCGGTCCGGGCTGGTGCCGATGAGCCGGGCGGTGAGCTCGCTCTTCAGCGTGATCGCGGAGATGCTGCTGCCGATGAGGTCGTGCAGGTCCCGGGAGACCCGCAACCGCTCACCCGCCACCGCCAGCCGGGCCACCTCGGTCCGGCTGTCACGCAGCTCCTCGACCAGCCCGGCCAGCCGGGTCAGGCCCCACACGAGCAGGCCGCCGATCGCGGTGGAGGTCGCCGCGTACGTCACCTCGACCGGGTCGCCGGTCAGCACCGCCTGGATGGCGGCCGTGCCCACGACGACCACGCCGAACGTGAGCAGGGCCGCGAGCCGGGGCAGCGCCAGCAGGCAGCTGCCGGCCAGGAAGCCGGGCACTCCGGCCCAGGACCGGCCGAACTCCAGGTACGGCAGGGCGACCAGGGCGGACTGGGCCAGCAGGGCACCGGCCCCGGCCGGACTGTGGCAGATCGCCTCCGGCCGGCCGAGGAACCACAGCTGCACCGCGAGCACGGCGACCAGGCAGGGCACCGCGAGCGCCGGCCCGCGGGCGCTGTCCGACCGGGCGATGACCCGCAGCAGCGGGATCATGGCCAGGCCGGCGAACAGCACGATCGCCAGGGCGCGGGCCAGGCGCGGGGCCAGCCACCAGCTCCCGGTCTCGGGTAGGTCGGCGCCGCTGCTGGCAGTGGGCATCGCACGCCGTCCCGTCTCTCGAGACTTCCCGACCCGCGGGGCCATCAGCCGACTGCTCGACGCATGACGACGTCCGCTGCAGACCACTTCCCCGAGTTGCGCGTTGCGTAATCATGTGCTCACGGCTGCTACTCACATCCAGCCGGCGTCGCTGGCGATGCGGATCGCGTCGATCCGGTTGCGCGCGTGCAGCTTCGCGGCCGCGGACGTCAGGTAGTTGCGCACGGTGCCGTGGGTGAGCAGCAGCCCGGCCGCGATGTCCATGACCGTCTTGCCCTCGGCGCACAGCCGCAGCACCTCCAGCTCGCGCGCGGTCAGCGGGCAGCTGCGGGTGTCCCACGCCTCCAGCGCCAGCCGGCTGTCGATCACCCGCAGCCCGCCCGCGACCTTGCGGATCGCGTCGGACAGCTCGGCCGCGGGCGCGTTCTTGACCAGGAAGCCGTCGACCTTCGCCGACAGGGCCCGGCGCATGGTGCCGGGCCGGGCCAGGCTGGTCAGGATCAGGATGCGGCACTCCGGCAGCTGCTGCCGCAGCGGCACGGCCGCGGACAGCCCGTCCATGCCGGGCAGGTCGATGTCGATGACGGCGACGTCCGGGCGGACCCGGTGCGCGGCCGGCAGGATGTCGTTCCCGCCGGCGACCTCGGCCACCACCTCGATGGCCGGCTCCAGCTCGAGCAGGGCGACGAGCGCGGCCCGGATCAGGTGTTCGTCCTCGGCGATCAGCACTCTGATCATGCGTAGCCCCCCGTGTGGCGGCGGGCGGCTACTGGTTCGAACCGTCGTCCGGAGAATACCTACAGTCACGGTCCCGGCACTGCGCCAGCGGCGACACTGCCCGATCGGATCGGGCCGCCGGCGGCGACATCACCCGATCGGTGGGCTCACCGAGGTGACACCGTCCGACCGGGTGGGCTCGCCGGGGGCCCGGCACCGGCCGATCGGGTCGGCTCACCGGGGGTGGGACCGCCCGATCGGGTCGGCGTCAGGCCGCGTTGGGGAGGCTGCGGTGGCGCCGGCTCCCGTAGCGGCGCAGCAGCGGGACCTGCTGGGCCCCGCTCGTACGGACGCGGCCGTTGGGCAGGATCTGGCCCAGGTCGTCGAAGAGGACGACCCCGTTGCACAGCAGGCTCCAGCCCTGGTCAGGGTGGGTGACGACCACCTTGGCGGCGTCGCGGTCGGGGGCGTCGGCGGACGGGCAGGCAGGACGATGTGTGCACATGGGGATCACCATCTCGGGAGGGCCGGTGACCCGGCGCGATCGCCGGTGCATCTTCCGGTTACCCCGAGCCTTCTCCTCCACGACGCCCGCCGCTTCTCCTGACGTGTGCGTGGCAACTCCCGGCGTGCGGTCCGGCTGGTGACCGTCCTCACGCCCGGCGCGGACGGCCCGGACGAGCCGCGCGAGCAGCACCACCGGCAGCGCGGCGAGCACGCCCTGCCCGAGGACACCGTGCAGCACGGAGGCCCGGGCGGTACGGGCGACCCCGCGGGCCGACGCCATGCTCAGCACCGTCCCAGCAGCACGAACCGGTTGGCGACCGCGTGCCGCCAGACCTCGTACGCGGGCTGCCCGTCGGCGTCCGCGGTCGGCCGGGTGTCGGCGCAGATCTGGGCCGCCTCCTCCGGCGTCACGCCGCAGAACACCTCGGTCGCGATCCGGGTCTCGTCGGTGACGAGGTCGGCCCGCAGCCGCGCGGCCGCGGCGAACGCGCTGCCCGGCGCCAGGTCCGACCGGTACGCCCCGGCCCGCTCCCGCAGCTGCTCCAGCTCGTGCTCGCCGGCGCCCCCGGCGTAGGTCGCGCCCAGCGCCAGCCCGCCGTAGAGGTCGGGGCGCCGGTCGGCCGGGAACCGCTCGACCAGGTCGGCAGCCGTGCCGACGTCGGTGCCGGCGACGAACCACAGCGCCCGGCCGATGCCCTGGTCGACGGCGTGCTCGGCATACCAGCTCTCGGCGCCGGCGGGCCAGCCGGCCAGCGCCGGCCGGTACTGCTCGTCGACGTACTTGGCGGTGTGGAAGTACGCCTGGTGGAACCCGTACCCGTCCAGGACCAGCCACTGCAGCAGCGGGTCCAGCGACCCGGCGTCGGGCCAGCGGAACCGCGGCAGCCGGGCCATGGCCAGGCCGATGCCGATGTAGACGGAGTAGACGTGGTCGCGGGCGTGCCCGGCCAGGAAGCGGGAGACGTTGTCGTGGGCGCCGAACGGCAGGCCGTCGCGGAGGGCGAACGCCATCGCCGCACCCTGGTAGGCGAAGCCGCGGAACTGCCAGGGCACGGTCTCCAGGTGCTCCTCGGCCGCGGCCGGGCGGGTGGCCTCGGCCGCCCAGGAGTAGCCGGCCAGGAAGGTCCGGCCGGTCGTCTCCAGCAGGTCCCGGGACGCCCGGTCCTTCTCGTAGAAGCCACGCACGTCGGGGCGTACGGCCGACACGTCGGGAGTGAGGACACGGCGTCGAAGCGCGCCAAGCACAGTGGTCAAAGCAACTCCAGACCGGAGGTCGGGCAGGGCGTCCAGGATCGCGTCCCACTCCGGTGACAGGCATCTCTCGGAGTGCCGGACGACCGGTCCGGCGGGATCGGTCCAGGCGGCCGGACCAGCGGCGATGGCAGGACCGCACGGCCGAGTAAGGCCCTGGGCGGGGTCCCGGTGCACGGTGGGGAAGGTCATGTCCGTACGAGCTGAGGAGACGCATGAGCACGGAGACCTCACACCGCCCCGGCCCCGCCGCCGAGCCCGGCCCGGGGTCGGCCGCCGACACCGCACCGGCGCCGGCGCACCGGGGCCGGCTGATCGGGCTGGCCGTGCTCGGCGGGTTCCTGCTGTCGGTGGCGTGGTCGGCCGAGTTCGCCGACCAGGCCATCGGCGCCCACGTCGCCGACACGCTGCTCGGGCACGAGGGCACGGCACCGATCACCGGGATCGTGGCCGGCGTCGTGTTCGCCTTCGTCTCCGGCCTCGCGGGCACGTTCACGGCCTGCAACGTCGCCGTCTTCGGCGCCGTCGCCCCGCTGATCGGCGGCACCACCGGCCGCTGGGGCCGGCTGGTCGCGGCGCTGCGCCCGCTGGGCTGGCTGGCCGCCGGCACCTTCGCCGTGTCCGCCCTGTACGGCGCGCTGGTCGGGCTGGTCGGCACCCGGATGCCGCAGTTCTCCACCGCGCCGGTGACCGAGGACTCGGTGCCGCCGCCGCTGGTGCAGGCCATGGTCGTGTTCGGCCTGATCGGGCTGGCGCTGCTGTGGCTGGGCCTGGCCGCGGCCCGGGTGGTCCCGGACCCGCTGGCGCGCCTCACCGCCCGGCACCCGAACGCGCCGATGGTGGTGATGGGCGTGCTGATCGGCGGGTTCCTGATCGGCCGGCCGTTCCCGCTGTTCCGGCAGATGTTCCGGGACGCCGCCGACAGCGGCAACCCGCTCTACGGCGCGGCCGCGTTCTGCCTGCAGTCGCTGGGCAACCTGGTCGTGCTGACGGTGCTGTTCGTGCTGCTGAGCCTGGTCGGCGGCGGCCGGCTGCAGCGCTGGTTCACCGCCGACCGGCGCCGGATCGCGGCCGTGACGACGGTGGCGCTGGTCCTGCCGGCCGTGTTCCTGCTGCTGTACTGGGACGTGCGGCTGCCGGCCGGCCGCGGGCTGCTGCCGTGGTATCCGACGGCGCCCTGGGTCTGACGCCCGCGCACCGGACCCGAGCGACCGGGTCCGGTGCGGACGGTCCACTGTGGACGACGTGTCCGGGCCGGCTGAGCGGGCGACGGTGACGGCGTCCGGGCCGGCTCAGCGGGCGACGGTGACGACCTTCTGGCGGGTGTAGTCCAGCGGCCCGTGCGGCCCGTAGCCGACGCCCAGCCCCGGGGACCGGAAGCCGGTGAACGGCTGGTCCCCGTCGAGCGCGCCGTGCATGTTGACCCACACGGTGTCGGCGTCCAGCAGCTGGGCCGTGCGGCAGGCGGCCTCCTCCTCGCCCCACACCGACCCGCCCAGACCGTATTCCGTGGCGTTGGCCCGGGCGACGGCCTCGTCCACCGAGTCGTACCCGATGACCGGCACGACCGGCCCGAACTGCTCCTCCAGCTCCAGGCTGGTGCCGGTGGGCAGGTCGGTGACGATGGTCGGCGGGTAGAAGTGGCCCGGGCGGTCCAGGGGCCGGCCGCCGGTCACGATCCGGGCGCCGGCCTCGTCGGCCCCGCGCACCAGGCCCTCGACCCGGGCCAGCCGGCCGCGGTCGACGAGCGGGCCGAGCTCGCTGCCGGGGTCCAGGCCCGGGCCGACGGTGATCCGCTCGGCGATCGCGGCCAGCGCCGCGACCAGCTCCTCCTGCTTGTCGCGGGAGACGTAGATCCGCTTGATCGCGGCCCGGGACTGGCCGCCGGCGTCCATCGCCCGCTCGAAGAGCCGGTCCGCGATCTCGGACACCGCGGCGTCCGGCAGCAGGATGCAGGCGTCGTTGCCGCCGAGCTCGAGCACGACCGCCTTGAGGTCGTCCGCGGCCGCGGCGGCGACCCGCCGGCCGGCCGCGATCGAGCCGGTGAAGGAGACCAGCGCGACGCCCGGGTGCCGGGCCAGCCGGGCCCCCAGCTCGGGGGCGCCGCAGATGACGTTGAGCACGCCGGGCGGCAGCTCGTCGCACACGGCCTGCCCCATGACCAGGGTCGAGAGCGGGGTCACCGGGGAGGGCTTGAGCACGACCGGGTTGCCGGCCAGCAGGGCCGGCGCGACCGCGTTGACCGCGAGCAGCACCGGCGAGGCCGAGGGCGTGATGGCGGCGACGACGCCGTGCGGGACGCGGTCCACGGTGACCGAGCCCAGCGGCTCGTCCGCCACCCGGCCGGGCTCGGCCGGGAGCTTGGCGACCAGGCCGAAGCGGTCGGCGGCCAGCTGCACCTCGGCCCGCGCGCGCGAGAGCGGCTTGCCCTGCTCGTGGGTGAGCAGCTGGGCGATCTCCTCGACCCGGGCGGCCAGCGCCTTGCCGCAGTGCAGCAGCAGCTCGCGGCGCTCGTCCCAGGGCACGGCGGCCCAGCGGGAGGCGGTCCCGGCGGCCGCGGCGACGGCGGCGTCGAGCGACTCGGAGCCGCAGTCGGGGACGTCCGCGAAGACCGTGCCCGACGCCGGGTCCTCGACCAGCAGGCGGTTGGTGCCCACCACGGCCCGGCCGCCGATCGTCATCGGCCGCGTGAGTGAACTGGAGGTCTTCACCCCGACCGGAGACCTTCCTCCATCGTCCATTCCTCCATTGTCCAGGAGTAAATGCCGTAAACCACTTCGAGGTTGCTCACCAATTGCTCCGCGCAGTCATGACTACTCACAGCAAGCTAGGCCTCTGACCAGGGGTTTAAAATGCGTAGGAAGCCGATTCGCGCGTTTCCGCAGCATTCCCCCGGCTAAACGGGAAACGACTTGTCCGGACGGCGTTATTCTCACGGTCATCCTACCGCATGTCCGGTTTCCGGGCGCGCTGTCAACGGACGCTGAGCCCGGCCCGCAGGACGTCCCGGCGCAGCGTCTGCACCGTCTCCGAGGGCTCCAGGCCCAGCTCGTCGACCAGCCGCTCGCGCAGCCCCCGGTAGAGCGCCAGCGCCTCCGAGCGGCGGCCGAGGCGGCCCAGCACCCGCATGAGCTGCGCGTGCGACCCCTCGTCGAGCGGGTCGGCCGCGACCAGCGCGCGCAGCTCGCCGAGCAGCTCCTCGGCCCGCCCGGCCTCGATCTCGGCCTCGATGCGCAGGAAGCGGGCCGCGCGCCGGTGCTCCTCCAGCTCGGCCGCGTACGCCGACAGGACCGGGCCGTGCCGCACGTTGGCCATCGGGTCGCCGGACCACAGGCCGAGGCCCGTGCGCAGCAGCCGGGAGGCCTGCTCGTACTGGCCGGCCAGGAAGGCCTCCTGGCCCTGCCGGACCAGCTGGTCGAAGACGAGCACGTCGAGCTGGTCCGGGCCCAGCCGCAGCACGTAGCCGGGCCGACGGACGGCCAGCGCGGACCGGCCGGACGGGGTCGGGCCGGCGGCCTCGAGGCAGCCGCGGAGCTCGGAGACCAGGCTGTGCACGCCGGCGCGGACGCCGCCCGGCGGGGTCTCGTCCGGCCAGATCTCGTGCGCGATGGACTCGGGGTGGACGCGGTGGTTGCAGCGCATCATCAACAGCGCGAGCAGCTGCAGGAGCTGCGGCGCGGTGGGCGCGTGGTCGCGGTCGTGCCGGCGCACCGCCACCGGCCCGAGCAGGCTGAACCAAGGGGCGTCGCTGAGGGCGTGGAGTCCGCCCGGGGGGCCGAAGCCGCCGTCCCGAGCCGTCGCGTCGGTCACTGGCAACCCCTTTGTCGCGTCTCCCGTGTGCATTGACGCCGACGTGCCGACGCTGCACCGAACGGTAAGAAATAAGGACGTCCGGTGACAGTGTGCGAGACATCCGTTCCGAATGACTTTCACGGGCACGGGCGTGAGGAATGCATACGGGATCGGTGAGCTCAGCCATGGCCGAGGACCGGTCCTGCGAGCAAGGCTGGGGGCACAACGATCACTGCGACGAACGGACGACGACGATGCCCGAGCTCACCTCAGCCCTGCGCCAGCTGGATTCCCAGGCCAATTCCGACCTGGTCATCGACGCGTTCGACCAGTGGCACAACTCCGCCGACGGGATGCTGGGCGCGAGCCTGCAGACGTTCACGGGCCTCGTCCCGGCTGACGTCACCGACCCGGCCTGAACCGTGGATGCCGTCAGCTCGATCCCGCCGCGGCTCGGCTTCCGCCGCGACCTGCGGGCGGAAGTGAGCGACGCCGACGGCACCTTCCTGTTCTCCGAACGCGGCACCACGGTCCTCTCCGGCTACCAGGTCGAGGTCCTCGCCGCGCTGCTCGACGGCTCCCGGGACCGGGACGGACTGCTCGGCGCGCTGCCGGCCGGGACGGACCGGGACCGGGTCGCCGCGATGCTCGACCGCCTGGTCGAGGCCGGGCTGGTCACCGCCCGCCCCGCTGTACCGGTGACCGACTGCGACCGCGAGCCGGCGTTCTGGGAAGCCGCGGGTCTCGACGGCGACGCCGCCACCCGGGCCGTACGGACCGGGGTCGACCTGTTCCTGCCGGACGGGCCGGACGGCATCGATGACCCGCTGGCCGAGGCCGTCCGGGCCGCGCTGACCGCGGCCGGGATCTCGGTCCGCATCCGCACCACCGCCGAGCCCGGCCCCGACGGCCGGCTGTCGGTCGTGCTCTGCCCCGACTACCTGGACCCCCGGCTGGCCGCCGTGGACGCGGCCCACCGCGCGGCGGGCCGGCCGTGGCTGCTGGCCAAGCCGGCCGGCACCCAGATCTGGGTCGGCCCGGTGTTCCGCCCCGACGAGTCGGCCTGCTGGCACTGCCTGGCGCACCGGCTCTGGCAGCACCGGGGGCCCGAGGCCTGCGCGCAGGACGCGCTGGGCCGCTCCGGCCCGGCCACCCGCCCGGTCGTCACGACCCCGGCGCTGGCCGGCGTCGCCGCCTCCCTCATCGCGCTGGAGGCCGGCAAGTGGCTGGCCGGCTACCGCTACGCCGGCCAGGACGCCGTGCAGGCCCTCGACGGCGTGGAGCTGGAGAGCCGGCGGCACGAGCTGCACCGCCGCCCGCAGTGCCCGCAGTGCGGCGACCCCGACCTGATCGCCGCCCGCGCCCACGAGCCGGTCGTGCTGCGCCCGGCCGCCCGCACCGCGTACCGCGGCGGCGGCCACCGCTCGGCGACGCCGGAGCAGGTCTGGGACCGGTACCGGCACCTGATCAGCCCGGTGACCGGCATCGTCAAGGAGATCGTGCCCGACCCAAGGGCGCCGCGCGGCTTTCACGCCTTCCGCTCCGGCCCCAACCTGGCCGCCCGCAGCCGCGGCGTCCAGCACCTGCGCCAGAGCCTGCGGGACGAGAGCGGCGGCAAGGGTGTCACCGCCGAGGAGGCCAGGACCGGCGCGCTGTGCGAGGCCGTCGAGCGCTGGTCGGGCAGCTTCCAGGGCGGCGAGGCCCGGGTCCGGGGCAGCCTGCGCGACCTCGGCGACCGGGCCGTGCACCCCAACGACGTGATGCTCTTCGACGAGCGGCAGTACGCCGGCCGGGCCGACTGGAACCCGCGGCACGGCCTGTTCCAGCACGTCTGCGAGCGCTTCGACGAGACCGCCGAGCTGGACTGGACGCCGATGTGGTCGCTGACCGCGCAGCGGCACCGGCTGCTGCCGACCCGGCAGCTCTACTACGGCGGCCCCGGCCCGGCCAGCGTGTACGCCGACTCCAACGGCAGCGCGGCCGGCAGCTGCCTGGAGGACGCGATCCTGCAGGGACTGCTTGAGCTGGTCGAGCGGGACGCCACCGCGCTGTGGTGGTACAACCGGTCCCCGGTGGCCGGGGTCGACCTCGACGCGTTCGCGCAGCCCTGGCTGGACGAGGCCCGGACGGCGTACGCGGAGCTCGGCCGCACGCTCGACGTCCTGGACCTGACGACCGACCTCGGGATCCCGGCCATGGTCGCGGTCAGCCGCCGCGTCGGCTCGGCCCGGGGCGAGTCCATGTTCGGCTTCGGCGCCCATCTGGACCCGGCGATCGCGCTGCGCCGGGCGGTCACGGAGCTCAACCAGCTCGCCCCCGCGGTGCTGGCCGCCCCGCCGGAGGTCGGGTTCGCGCCCGAGGACCCGGACGCCACGGCCTGGTGGCAGGACCCCGGCACCGCGCCGTACCTGTCCCCGGACCCGGCCCTCCCGGCCCGCCGCCCGGCCGACTACGGCTACACCGCCGGGCCGGACCTCACCGCGGACCTGCGCGGGCTGGTGGACGGGCTCGGCCGGCGGGGCCTGGACGTGCTGGTGCTGGACCAGACCCGGCCCGACGTCGGGCTGCCCGTGGTCAAGGTGCTGGTGCCGGGGCTGCGGCCGATGTGGGCCCGGTTCGCGCCGGGGCGCCTGTTCGACGTGCCTGTGCGGCTGGGGCGACAGGCCGTGCCGACGCAGTATCACGAGCTCAACCCGATCCCGATGTTCCTGTGATGTCAGGGAAAATCCGGATGCCGGGGGGCAGGAGAAATCCTAGTCTCTGATCTTTGCGTCCCGTATGATCGGTCGGCTGGTTGCGCACAGTGCCCGTAGCGCTCCCGGGCGTCGTCGTGCGTAGCTCAGCCTCCACTGCGAGTCGGAGCGTGACAGATGACCGAGACGTCCAGCCGGACCGCCCCACGGAGCCGGCCGGCCGAGCTGCAACCGATGAACGAGCGGTTCCGGGACCTGACGCCGACCATCGCGCCGCAGCTGGCCCGCGCGATCGTCATCGCCGTCCTCACCGCGTACGTCGTCATCGCCGCCGCCAACATGATCCTGACCGGTGGCACCTGGCTCGACGTGGGCGCCGCGGTGCTCTACGGGTCGGCCCTGGTGGCCATCCACCTCAACATCGTCCTCCAGCCGCGCGACCAGCTGGAGCCGCGGGTCCGGTACGGGGCGCTGATCGCCGAGGCCGCCCTGGTCTACCTGCCGATCCTGCACCTGAGCGTGTCCTGGATCGGGCTGCCGGGCTTCCTCGGCGGCTCGCTGCTGCTGCTGCTCCGGCCGGCCGCCTCGATCCCGCTGGCCTCCGGCGTCCTCGTCATCGCCGGGACGTACTCGTGGTCGGTCTTCCACGACGCCTACTCCGCGCTCTACACGGTGGTCGCGACCACGCTGACCGGGCTGGTCATCTACGGACTGACCCGGCTGTTCCAGCTGGTCGACCAGGTGCACGCGGCCCAGGACACGTTCGCCCAGCTGGCCGTGGCCGAGGAGCGGGCCCGGTTCTCGCGCGACGTGCACGACCTGCTCGGGCTGAGCCTGTCGGCGATCATGCTGAAGACCGAGCTGGTGACCAAGCTGGTCGACGACGAGCCGGAGCGGGCCCGGACCGAGCTCGACGAGGTCATGCAGATCACCCGCAAGGCCCTGGCCGAGGCCCGCCAGGTCGCGACCGGCTACCGGGAGCTGACGCTGGCCGAGGAGTGCGACTCCGCGGTCTCGGTGCTCACCACGGCCAACGTCGACGTGTCGCTGGTCCGGGAGCACCGCACCTTCCCCCGGTCGGTGCGCTCCACGCTGGCCACGGTGCTGCGGGAGGGCGTCACCAACGTGTTGCGGCACAGCGACGCCGCCTGGTGCACGATCACCCTCAGCAGCCACGACGGCCTGGCCGAGCTGGAGGTCGTCAACGACGGCGTGCTCTCACCGCGGGCGGCCCGGGCCACCAACGGCGCCGGCAGCGGCCTGCCCAACCTGACCGAGCGGGTGCGCGCTCTCGGCGGCAACCTCACCTCCACCATCGAGAAGTCCTGCCGACACCGGCTGCGGGTCACGATCCCGCTGGACCAGCCCGACGCCTAGAGCGCGTCGATCTAGAGCCACTCCGCCTCGGTGGCGATCCGGATCGCGTCGACCCGGTTGCGGGCGTTGAGCTTGCTGATGATCGACGTCAGGTGGTTGCGCACCGTGCCGGGGGAGAGGAAGAGCTCGCCGGCGATGTCGACCGGGTCCTGACCGGCGGAGGCGAGCCGGAGGATCTCCAGCTCCCGGTCGGTCAGCGGGCACTGCTCGCTGTCCCACGCCGACATCGCCAGCTGCGGGTCGACCACCCGGCCGCCGGCCGCGACCTCCCGGATGCCGTTGGCCAGGTTGTCCGACGGGGCGTCCTTGAGCAGGAACCCGCCCACGTGGGCGGCCAGCGCCCGGCGCACGATGCCGGCCCGGCCGAGGCTGGTCAGCATCAGCGTGCGGCACTGCGGGAGCTGCTCGTGGATCTCGACCGCGGCGGTCAGCCCGTCCTTGCCCGGCAGGTCGATGTCGATGACGGCCACGTCCGGCCGGTGCTCCAGCGCCGCCGGCAGGATCGCGTCGCCGGTCGCGACCTCGGCGACCACTTCCAGGTCGTGCTCCAGGCTCAGCAGTGCGACCAGGGCACCGCGGATCATGTCCATGTCCTCGGCGAGGAGGATCCGGATCACCGGCGACCGTCGGACCGGGAGGAGACAGGACGCCCGCTGTCGGGACGCGCTGAGCGAGCCGTCATCCGGCCATCACCTCCGCTGGGTCCGTGAGGACGCACCGGATCCTAACGCGACCGCGTTCGTGTCCGGCCGCTTCTTTGCTCCGGACCGTCCCGGATGTCGGGTCCGCAAGGCGGAGGTAGCCCAGCCGGAACCGCCGCTGTGACGATCGGAGGGCGGCGGCGCGGAATCGCGCGCCCCGCCCCCAGGACGTCCCCGGTGAAGGAGATCTCGACGTGCAGGCAGTCATGCGCGCGGCGCGCCGACGGGTGCTGAGCCCCGGTGCGCCGGCCCGGCTGCTCGACGCGTGCGGGTTCCACCGCAAGGACCGCAGCACCCAGGAGCTGCTGGAGCAGATCGTCCGCAGCTTCCTGGCCGGCTACGGCGCGGCCACCGGGGCCCGGGGGCCGGCCGACGCGCAGCCGGCGCTGCAGGTCGCGCCGCCCCGCTTCCGCGGCTTCGCGTACGAGGGGGCCGCGACCGGCTTCGCGCTGCGCGACGGGCTCCCGTTCGGCCGGCACGACCTGTTCCAGGAGTTCGCCGACGGGCCCGCCGCCGACCACGACCAGTCCGCGTACGCCGGGCTGGGCTGGGCCATGGCGCGGCTGCCGCGGGCCCGTTGGGCCCGGCCGGACCGGCTCGACCCGCTGCTGCGCTGGCTCGCCCTCGACGGCTACGGCTTCCACCAGGCGTGCTTCCAGACCCGCCGGTACGTCTCCGGGCAGACCCAGGAGGCCCGCTTCCCCTGGCCCGGCGGCGACACCCCGGACGGCTACCCCAACCGGGCCATCGACCAGGGCATCGGCCGCGGGCTGTGGTTCGTGGCCGGCGCCGACCCGGGCCGCGTCACCGCGCTGACCTGCTCCTTCCCGCCGCACCGGCGGGCCGACCTGTACGGCGGCGCCGGCTTCGCCGCCACCTACGCCGGTGGCGCCAGCGCGGACGAGCTCACCCGCTTCCGCGAGGACTCCGGCGAGCACTGCGGCCAGGTCGCCCTCGGCTCGGCCTTCGCCGCCCGGGCCCGGGTCCGGGCCCGGTCCGTCGGACCGGAGACCGAGCTGGCCACCGAGGTCCTGTGCGCCGTCTCCCCGGCCGCGGCCGCGCGGCTGACCCAGGACCTCCGCCCCGACCCGGCGGACGTCGACGACCACGGCGCCGGAGAGCCGGCGTACGAGACCTGGCGGCAGCGTGTCGCCAGCGCGCTGGTTCCCGGAGGTGCCCGCCGATGAGCGAGCCCGAGAGCGCGACCCCCGGACCGGAAGGAGAAAACAGGTGACCGAGTACCGGACGGACGCCCGCACGCTGACGCTGGAGGCCTTCGCCGACACGATCCTGCCGGGGGAGAAGCGCTATCCCGGCGACCGGGCGGTGGCCGGTGCCGCGCCCGGACCCGGGGCGGTCGCCGCCGGGGCGATCGAGCTGATCGAGGAGCCCGCGGCCGGCGTGGTCGACGCGCTGGACTTCCTCACCCAGACGCTGGGCGAGAAGGCGACGGCCTGGGCCGAGGAGCACGGCGTGACCCTCGACGAGGACGTGCCGCCGTTCGTGGCGCTGCCGTTCGAGGAGCGGACGTCGCTGCTGCGCACGCTGCTCTCCCGGGACAACCCGGAGCGCGACGGCTGGGTGCTGCTGACGATGTTCAGCAACATGGCCTACGACAGCGCCGCGCACATGCACACCGTCGACGCGATCGAGGCCGGTCACCCGGGTCTGCTGGCCATGGGCGTGACCAAGCCGGACGCCGACGGCTACTGGCGGTTCGAGCACTTCTCGTACGGGCGGCAGCTGGCCGAGGTGCACCCCGACACACTCCCGAACGGCAGCCTCGGCTGACCGCCCCGCGGTCACCAGATCGGAGTCTTCTTCATGTCTGCAACGGAACGCACCGACGTGCTCGTCGTCGGCAGCGGCTTCGGCGGCGCCATCGCCGCCTACCACCTCGCCGCCGGCGGCGCCGACGTGACCATCCTCGAGCGCGGCCCGCGGCTGCGCAGCGAGGAGTTCGAGCACGACTACCTGCTCGGCTCGTCCTTCACCCGGATCTTCGACTTCGTCGTCGGCAACGGGATGGCCATCCTCGGCGGCAACTGCGTCGGCGGCGGCAGCAACGTCTACTTCGCCTCGATGCCGCGGGCACCGCGCTTCATCTTCGAGCGGCACGGCAGCATCGGCAAGCGGATGTGGCCGGCCGCGATCGACCGGGACGCGCTCGACCCCTGGTACGACCGGGTGGTCGAGGCGATGCCGGTGGTGACCCAGGACTGGAACGACGTCACGTACGCGGGCGGGCTGTGGGCCGCGGCCTGCAACCACTCCGGCCGCACGGCCAACCCGCTGCCGGTCGCGGTCGAGGTCGCCAAGTGCGTGAACTGCAACTTCATGATGGCCGGCTGCCGCTTCGACGCGAAGCGCTCGCTGAACTTCAACTATCTGCCGGCCGCGGAGGCGCACGGCGCCACCATCCGGCCGCTGCACGAGGTGCAGAAGCTGACCCGCACCGACGACGGCAGCTACCGGGTGCACTACCGGACCGTCGACGACGTCGACTACCGCATCCTCGGCGACGAGGGCGTGATCGAGGC
>DATINN010000579.1:0-4739 GCA_035474175.1 Mycobacteriales bacterium
AGCAGCAGCCAGACCGCGGCCACCACCCGCCGGTGCCGGTAGGCGCCGAGGCCGAGACGGTGCAGGAAGGTGGCCATCAGTCGAAGTCCTCACTGTTCCGGAACCGGCCCAGCCACGGTAACTCCGCCGAGTTGCGACCCCCGTCAGTGGGCTGGCGGCCCGTCAGCCGGCCGGCACCGGCACCGGCTCGGCCCGCGCGCCCGACCCGGCCAGCGTGGTCGCGCCCGGCACCGGCCGCAGCCAGACCGTCGCACCCTCCGCCAGCCGCAGGGTGTCGGCCTGACCGCGGGTCAGCTGCACCCACGGCGTGCTGTCGCCGGCCCGCAGCTCGGCCCGCACCTCGAAGCCGATCCGCTGCAGCCGGGTGACCGTGCCCGGCACCGCACCCTCGGCCGGCGCGGGGAGCACGTCGATGTCGTGCGGCCGGACGATCTGCCCGGACAGCCGGGTCACCGGGCCGAGGAAGCCCATCACGAACTCGTTGGCGGGCTTGTCGTAGAGGTCCGTGGGCGAGCCGACCTGCTCGATCCGGCCGTGGTTGATCACCACCAGCCGGTCGGAGACCTCCAGCGCCTCCTCCTGGTCGTGGGTGACGAACAGGGTTGTCACGTGCATCTCGTCGTGCAGCCGGCGCAGCCAGTCCCGCAGCTCCTTGCGGACCTGCGCGTCCAGGGCGCCGAAGGGCTCGTCCAGCAGCAGCACCCGCGGCTCCGTGGCCAGCGCCCGGGCCAGCGCCATCCGCTGCCGCTGGCCGCCGGACAGCTGCGAGGGCAGCCGGTCCGCGAACTGCTCCAGGTGCACCAGGTCGAGCAGCTCGCCGACCCGGCGCCGGATCTCGTCCTTGGGCCGGCGGCGGATCTCCAGCCCGAAGGCGACGTTCCGGTAGACCGACAGGTGCTTGAACGCCGCGTAGTGCTGGAAGACGAAGCCGACGTTGCGGCGCTGGGCCGGCACCCGGGTGGCGTCGACGCCGTCGATGTCGACGGTGCCGGTGTCCGGCTCCTCCAGGCCGCCGATGATCCGCAGCAGCGTCGACTTGCCGCCGCCGCTCGGGCCCAGCAGGGCGGTCAGTTCCCCCGACGGCACCGAGAGGTCCACATCGGACAGTGCGACGAAGTCCCCGAAGAGCTTCGTGATGGCGCGGGCCTCGATACCCATCAGGTCTTCCTCTCGGAGGGTCGCAGCAACGAGATGCCGACGATGCAGGCGATCGCGAACAGCACCAGCACGAGCGCGACCTGGTACGCGCCGGGCTCGCCCTGCTCGGCCAGGTCGGCCACCCGCAGCGTCCCGGTCTGGGTCTGGCCGATGACGTCGCCGGACACGACCCGGACGGCGCCGAACTCGCCGATCGAGCGGGCCAGGCTGAGCACCACGCCGTACGCGAGGGCCCAGCGGACGGTGGGCAGGGTGATCCGGACGAACCGCTGCCAGGCGTTGGCGCCGAGCGAGCGGGCCGCGACCTCCTGGTCCAGCCCCTCCTCCTGCAGCACCGGCACCAGCTCCCGCACCACCAGCGGCAGCGACACGAAGCAGGTGGCCAGCACCATGCCGGGGGTGGCGAAGATCACCTGGATGCCGGCGTCGCTCAGCCGCGGGCCGAACCAGCCCTCGCTCGGCCCGTACACCAGCACCAGGGCCAGGCCGACCACGATCGGCGAGACCGAGACCGGGATGTCGAGCAGCACGTTGAGCAGCCGCCGCCCCGGGAACCGGTAGCGGGCCAGCAGCAGCGCCACCCCGATGCCGAAGACGGTGTTGATCGCGACCGCCAGCAGCGCGATCTCGCCGGTGAGCCGGAAGGCGTGGAGGGCGTCCGGGGTGCTGACCGCGTCCCAGAACTCCGCCGCCCCCTGCTCGAACGTCCGCGCGAAGATCAGCGCCAGCGGGACCGCGACCAGGATCCCCACGTAGAGCAGGGCGACCGCGCGCAGCGCGAGCCGGGTGCCGCGCCGCTGCCGGGTCGCCACGGTGCTAGCCACGGCGGGCCGCCCAGCGCTGCAGCAGGTCCAGCCCGCCGATGACGAGGATCGCGACCACGAGCAGCACGGTCGCGGTGGCGGCGGCGTCGGCCAGCTCGCCCTCCTGGATCGCGTTGTACGCGAAGATCGACGAGGTCTGGGTCCGGTTGAGCTGGCCGCCGATCAGCACGACCGAGCCGTACTCGCCCATGGCCCGGGCGAAGGCCAGCGCCGTCCCGGCCGCGACCGCGGGCAGGATCGTCGGCAGCACGATCCGCCGGAACGTGGTCAGCGGGCCGGCGCCGAGCGACGCGGCCGCCTCCTCCACGTCGGTCTCCATCGCCATCAGCACCGGCTGCACGGTGCGGACCACGAACGGCAGCGTGACGAACAGCAGCGCGACGATGATCCCGGCGCGCTTGCCGTTGAGCACGATGCCGACCGGCGAGTCGGTGCCGTAGAGCGTGTTCATGACCAGGCCGGCCACGATCGTGGGCAGCGCGAACGGCACGTCGATGATGTTCTCCACCAGCCGCTTGCCCGGGAACTCGTCCCGCACCAGCACCCAGGCGATCAGCGTGCCCAGCACCGCGTTGACCGCGCACACCAGCAGCGAGCTGCCGATGGTGAAGCGCAGCGCGGCGGCGGCCCGCGGGCTGGTGATCGCGTCCCAGAACCCGCCCCAGCCGGCCTCGGTGGACTTCAGCACGACCGCGGCCAGCGGCAGCAGCACCAGCAGGCTCATCCACAGCACGGCGGTGCCGAGCCCGGCCCCGGCCGGCGGGCTGAACCGGAACGTCGTCCCGGCCTCCTCCGCGCGCCGCCGCCGCCCCCCGCCGCCGCGCGGGGCGGCGGGGGTGACCAGGGATGTCAGGTCGGTCGTGGTCACCCGACGCTGCTCGCGATCTGGGTGACGATGCCGTCCTTCTTGTCGAAGTACTTCTTGTTCACCTCGGACCAGCCACCGAGGTCGCCGATCGTCGTCAGCTTGGCCACGGCCGGGTACGGGTGGGCCGGGTCGTTGGCGCCCTCGACGGTGCCGGGGTCGACGCCCTCCAGCGCGGGCCGGAAGCCCTTGCTGGCGAAGATCTTCTGGCCGGCGTCGCTCTCGGCGTAGGCCAGGAAGTCCTTGGCGGCCTGGGACGCGTTCTTCGTCACCGCGGCCGGGGTCTCGATGAGGAAGGACTCGTCCGGCACGACGTAGTCGAACTTGTCGCCCTTCTGCTTGCCGCCGATCGCCTCCGACTCGTACGAGATGAGGACGTCACCGGTGCCGTTGAGGAACGTCGAGGTGGCCTGCGCGCCGCTGCTGGGCTTGCTCACGATGTTCTTGTAGTAGGCGGTCAGGTAGGTCTTGGCCGCCTCCTCGGTGCCGCCGTTCTTCAGCACGTGGGTGTAGGCGGCGAGGATGTTCCACTTCGCCGAGCCCGAGGACGCCGGGTCCGGGGTGACGATCTGCACGCCCGGCTTGATCAGGTCGTCCCAGCCCTCGATGCCCTTGGGGTTGCCGGGCCGGGTCGCGATGACGACCACGGAGGCGGAGACGATGCCCTTGGTCGGGCCGGTGTTCCAGTCCTCGGCGACCTTGCCCGGCACCAGCTTCGACATGTCGGAGCCGACGGAGAAGTTGACCACGTCGGCCTTCTGGCCGTTGGTGACCGCGGTGGCCTGGGTGCCGCTGGCCCCGTACGAGGAGTTGACCTTGACGCCGGCACCCTGGCTGGTGGCGGCGAACGCGGTGGCCAGGGCGTCGTACGCCGGCTTCGGCACCGAGTAGGCGACCAGGTTGACGGACTTGGCGTCGCCGCCCCCACCGCTGGACGAGTCGGAGCCGCAGGCCGCCAGGGCCAGCCCGGTGGCGAGCGTGACGGCGAGCAGGGCGGTCGGGCGGCCGCGGCGCGCACGGGAGTGGATCATCAGGTCAGCCCCTCCGGCTGTAATGGTCGTCAAAGTCGATCGATTCACTAGACAATAACTCAGGGCCACGGCCCGGGCGGGTTTATCGGAACCTTGAGGTCGGGCTGGGGTCGCGTTGTCCCCCTCCGGCCGAGAGTGGCTCTCGTCAGCACGACGACCACTCAGCAGGAGGACGGACAGATGAGCATCAAGACGATCGCGGTGGCGGCCGGGGCCGCGGCAGTGCTCGGCGGGATCGGGATCGGCGTGGCCCAGGCCGGCACACCGGCTCCCACCTCGACGGTCGCGCCCAGCTCGACCAGCGCCAGCAGCTCGGCCAGCTCGGCCGGCCACGAGTCGGAGGCCCGCGGCCGGGTGGCCGAGGGCGAGACGCACGCCCGGCACACCGGCACGGACGACGGCCCGACGGCGATCCCCACGCCGGGCGCCACCCTCGACGACCACGGCGCGGGCGGGCACGGCGCCGATGGCTGACCCGCGTCGCGCGGGCGGGGGAAGGAGCCTCGCCCGCGCTGACTAGGCTGGTCACGTACCAGCAGCCAGTTAAGGAGCGCGCGCCGTGATCCGTACGCACGAGGCGGGGACGCTGCGCGCGTCCGACGCCGGGGCGTCCGTCACCCTCGCCGGTTGGGTCGCCCGCCGGCGCGACCACGGCGGGGTCATCTTCGTCGACCTGCGGGACGCGTCCGGCCGGGTCCAGGTCGTCTTCCGCGAGGGCGAGATGGCCGAGGCCGCGCACGCGCTGCGGGCCGAGTTCTGCGTCGCGGTCACCGGCACGGTCGGCGCCCGCCCGGAGGGCAACGAGAACGCGGAGCTGCCGACCGGCGACATCGAGGTCACCGCGACGGCGCTGCGGGTGCT
>DATINN010000580.1:0-6038 GCA_035474175.1 Mycobacteriales bacterium
CACCCACCGCTTCACCTTCGACCGGATCGACGAGGCGTACGAGGTCTTCGGCGACGCCGCCGCCAACTCCGCGCTCAAGGTCGTCATCACGCCGGCCTGACCCCCCGGGGACCGAGCGGAGCGGCGCCCGACCCGGCGCCGCCCCGCTCGGGCCGCCACCACCGGTCGGCTTAGGCTGCGGGCATGGGACTGATCGAGGAGCTGGCGATCCGGCTGGACCGGGTCGAGGCCGAACTCGCGCTGCACCGGCTGGTCAACGACTACTGCATCGGCGCCGACCACCGCGACCTGGCCCGCTGGCAGCGGGTGTGGGCCGCGGACGCGGTCTGGCAGACCAGCCCGGACCGGTCCTACCGGGGCGCCGCGGAGATCGACGCGGCCGTCACCGGCCAGTGGCAGTCCTTCCCGATCATGCAGCACTCCACGGTCAACCACGTCGTGGACGTCACCGGCGACACCGCCACCGGGCACTGTGACGTCATCGTGCGGATCCAGCTCGGGGACGGGCGCTGGCTCGTGGGCGGCGGCGCGTACGAGGACGAATACCGGCGGGAGACCGACGGCTGGAAGATCACCCGGCGGACCGTGGCCCGGCCGTTCGACCTGCCCCCGATCCCGGCCGCCGCGACCGTCGCCTGACCGCGACTGTGGCCTGACCGCGACTGTGGCCTGACCGCGACTGTGGCCTGACCGCGACTGTGGCCTGACCGCGACCGTCGCCCTGACCGCGAGCCAGCCTGACGGCGCGCGCCGGCGGGGCCCGGCAGGCGGCCGGCGCCTAGAACAGCGAGTAGCCCCCGTCGACGACCAGCACCTCACCGGTCACGAACGACGACGCGGCCGAGGCCAGGAAGACGACGGCCGGTCCCAGCTCCGCGGGCAGCGCGTACCGCTGCATGGGCGCGTCCTCGATCCAGTGCCGGCGGAACTGCGGCTCGTCCACCGGCGCCATCTCGGTCTTGGTGTAGCCGGGGGCGAGCGCGTTGACCCGGACGCCGTGCGGCGCCCACTCCGCCGCCAGCGACCGGGTCAGGTGGTGCACCGCCGCCTTCGACGCGTTGTACGCCGGCTGCCACTGCGGCCGGTTGACGATCGCCCCCGACATCGAGCCGATGTTGACGATCGCCCCGCTGCCCCGGGAGACCATGTGCCGCCCGAAGGCCTGGGAGCAGTGCCAGACGCCGTCCACGTTGACGTCCATGACCTGCCGCCACTCGGCCGCGGTGACCTCCAGGGCGGGCCGGTGCACGCAGTCGCCGGCGTTGTTGACCAGCACGTCGACCCGGCCGAGGGCGTCGACCACGGCCGGCACCGCGGCGTCGACCGCGGCCGCGTCGGTCACGTCGGCCCGGACCGCGACCGCCCGCACGCCCAGCGCGACCAGGTCCGCCACCGCCGGCCGGGCCCGCTCCGGGTCCCGCACCAGCAGGGCGACGTCGCTGCCGGCCTCGGCCAGCGCGGTGGCCAGGGTCCGCCCGATCCCGCGGTTGCCGCCGGTCACGACGGACACCTGGCCGGCCAGCGAGAACGCGTCGAGCACAGACATGTGGGGACCTCCACGGTGACGGGGTCCCCACATCCTGGCTCACGGGGTCACGACTGCGGTGGCTCGTCCTTGCCGGACTCCTCGGCCTCGTCGGCCTCTTCCTTCGTCTTGTGCACGGCGCCCTTGGCGTGCTCGGGCGGCCCGTAGACGGTGTAGAGGACGAGCGGGTTGGGGCCGGTGTTGACGAAGTTGTGCTTGGTCCCGGCCGGCACCGCGACGAGGTCGCCCGGGCCGACCTTGTGCTTCTGCCCGCCGACGCGGGCCTCGCCGATCCCGCTGACGAAGCTGAGCACCTGGTCGGTGTCCTCGTGCACCTCCTCGCCGATCTCCCCGTCGGCCGGGATCGTCATGATCACGAGCTGCGAGTGCTCGCCGGTCCACAGCACCCGACGGAAGTCGGCGCTGGACTCAGCGACCTTGGCGACCGAGAAGTAATCCATGGCGACACGTTGCCCACCGGACCGGCCTCCAAATCACGGACGCCCAGGTCCGGGCGCTGACGCCCGGACCTGGACACCGTGGTGGATCAGCCGCGACCGCCGTTGGTGCCGCCGCCTCCGGCCGCGAAGAGAGCACGCGACACCCTTGGGCCGACCCGCGGCCGGCTGCTACCGTTGTTCATCCTTAACTCCTCCTGGCCGGTGGGGTTTGGGGTAATGGCTGGGGTCGACTGCAATCGGCCCCAGTCACCTTCTTCTCCGTGTCGGCTCGTGCGAGCCACCTCCTCAGGTCAGCCGGCCACCTCCGCGGCCGAGCGGACACCGACGCCACGACGGCCGTCGATGTATTCCTCGAGGAACGTCTTGCTGTCCTCCTCGGACAGCGACAGCTCCTCGAGAGTCTGGAACCTGTCGCCGTACTCGGCGATCTTCTCGCTGTCGTCCTTGATGGTGACCTCGTCGACGCTCTCGAGGTGGACCAGGTCGTCCAGGTTGGGGTCGTCGAACTCCAGCAGGGCGAAGCTGCCGAGCATCCCCGGGTTGGCCCCCACGGTCAGCGGAAGCACTCGCAGCTTGATGTGGGATTCGCCCGCGAACTCGCGGAGCCGCTCGATCTGACGGGTCATGGTCTTGTTGTTGCGGCCGACCTGGCGCGCGATCGAGGCCTCGTCGATGACGAAGCGCATCTCCGGCGCGTCCTCACGGTCGTGCAGCTCTTGGCGATGCTGCCGGATGGTCCACAGCCGGTCGGCCTTCTCCGTCCCGAACCCGCCGGCGTGCAGGAGGATCTCCCGGGCGTATTCCTCCGTCTGCAGCAGACCCGAGATCAGGATCGGTTCGTACTGCCGGATGACGGAGGCGGAGGCCTCGAACGCGAGGTAGTCGCGGAAGCCCTCCTTGAGGTCGGCGGCGAACTGGTCGTAGAAGGAGCCGGTCCGGCTCGACTTCGCGAGCTCCAGCAAGCTGGTGACCCGGGTCTTGTCCTTGACGTCGTAGTGGGCGAGCAGCGCGCGCAGGTCGTTGGTGGAGATCCGGACGTCCCCCGACTCGATCCGGATCAGCTTGGACGGGGACCAGTCCATCGCCGCGGCGACGTCGGCCTGCCGCAGGCCGGCCGCGTTGCGGGCCCGCCGGAGCTCTCCGCGCAGGAGCTTGCGCTGAACTGACGGATCGGGCTCTACCGCCATCTCACCTCGGCCCTCTCTGCTCGAAGGTGCCGATTGGCCGGTTCGCGATCGGCTCTGTCACTGTCGTGTGGGTAGCTTACTGCCATGTGGCAAGACGATACCAGTCTGATCGCACTCTGCAGGACAGCAGATCGCAACACGCCAGCATGCGACGCGGTGAGCTGGGCCTATCTCGTCACACACAGCCGTCAGCGACATGCGAAGAGCTACCTGGCAGTCTGCATCGGTCGTTCGGAGTGGTGCCGTTCCGACCGCCCGCAGTACGCTGCCTGCCGAGACGCCACCTCCGTTCCCTGCTGCCGCTGCCGACGACGTCCGCGGAGCGCCAGGCGTCCGGTTTGCCGTGTCAATTTGCACACTTGGGCGCTTACACTTCTTTCTCACCGCTGAATCCCCGCTGTCCGGCTCGGACGCGGTCGGGGAGGTAAGGAGTCCAGGCGTGTCCGATCCCCACCGATCCGAGTCCGACGCCGTGTGGCACAAGAGCAGCTTCAGCAGCAGCGGGAATTGCGTCGAGGTCGCGCTGGCGACCGACGGCGTCGGCGTGCGGGACACCAAGGACCGGGAGGGGCCGGTCCTGCGGTTCACGCGGGCGGAGTGGGACGCGTTCGTGGCCGGCGTCCGGAACGGGGAGTTCGACCTCCTCTGACAGCGGAACGCCCCGCCGGCTGCGGCGGGGCGTCCGTTCAGGCAAGCTGCCCCGCCGGCTGCGGCGGGGCCTCCGTTCGGGCTGGCTGCCCGCCGGCTGCGGCGGGGCGTCCGTTCGGGCTGGCTGCCCGGCGGCTGCGGCGGGGCGTCCGCTGCAGGGTGGATCAGTATTCGGAGGGGCGCAGGCGCACCCACGGGCGCTCGTCCTCGTCCGGGCGGAAGAGCTCGTCCTCGTCGCTGACGCGCTGCCGGAGCGCGGCGATCACGCCGGTCGGGTTGTCGCCGAGGTTGGTCGCGGTCTGCGCGTAGTCCAGCAGGGCCCGGTGCCGCTGCTGCTCCGCCCGGACGACCATGACCTCGCAGATCAGCCAGGCCGCGACCGTCCCGGCGACGGTGGCGGCACCGAGCGCGGCGTGGTGGGTCACGATCATCAGCGTGGACGGCACGCCGGCGGTGATCATCAGCCCTCGGAAGCAGGTCTCTCGCGTCATGGTGCGCTCCTCCCGAGTCGAGTGATCTTCGGTGAACTCGGTGCCTCCACCTACGAATCACGGTAGGTCCCGTCTAGGTGTCGAGCAAGACTTTTACGTAGTATTCTGGTTCAGTAGTGGCATAGCTGAGCTGACCGCGCGCGAGGACGAGGTGTTGCGCCTGGCCGCCCAGCGGCTGAGCAACGACGACATCGCCGTCCGGTTGAAGATCTCCCGGCGGACGGTCGAGGCGCACATGCGCACGCTGTTCCGCAAGACCGGCGTCAGCCGGCGCAGCCAGCTGGCCGAGGTGGTCGAGGGCGAGTTCGTCCCGCCGGACGGGCCCGACCCGCGCCTGGCGCACTACGACGCGGTGCTGCGGCGGCTCGTCGACCGGCACCTGCCGCTGTTCGACGAGCGGGTCGAGATCACGCTCACCGTCGGCGGCGCGGACGGCGCCGACACCGTGGTCGAGCGCCGCTGGACCACCCCCCGGCCGTACGTGGTGTATCGCATGCTCCGGCCCATCCTCGGCTCGGACGCGGCCGGCGCGGACCCGGCCGACCTGGCGCTGGTGTGCGACGTGCAGGGCCGGGACGTGCAGGCCGAGGTGCTGGCCGTGACCGAGCCGGACGGGTTCCCGCTGGCCGCGGTGCTGTTCCAGCCCGGGCTGGCGGAGGAGACCGAATGGCGGCTGCGCTACCGCGCCGACGGGCTCTGGGACCCGCTGCGGGCGACCGGGGAGGACACGCTGTTCTGGGGGACGTCGACGATGGCGTTGCAGCACCAGCCGACGACGACCGAGGTCGTGGTGCGGCTGGTGTTCCCGCCGGGGTGGACCGACGTCGGCCTGAGCGAGCGCGACGGTGCCGGCGTCGTGGCCGAGCCGGTCCGGCAGGCCTCCGGCCAGCAGGTGCTCACCTGGCGGGCCGACGACCCGGCCGCCTCCATGTATCACTGGCGCCTGACCGGCACCCGCCCGGGCTGATCGACCCGGGCGGGCGCCGACGGCTCAGCCGCTCTTGCGGGTGCTGTAGTTGCGGTGCCGGACCGGGGGCGCGGGCAGCCGGCCGCCGGCCGGGCCGGCGATCTTCGGGGCCGGACCGCCCCGGGCGGCGGCGCGACGCTCGCGCCGGGTCATCGGTGGCGCCTCGGGCGCCTCGAGGTCCTCGGCCTCCGGCTCGGGATTCGGGAACTGACTCATGCGGGCCTCCTGGAGAACGGGGGCGCAGCGGCCTCTCGAGGACAGCAGAAACCGGCGTACGCCAGCGGGCGGGTTTCTCTGGACGCGCCGGTCGGGAAGAAGCCGGTCCCGGCGCGGGCGGCGCGAGCGCCGCATCTCCTCAGTAGGTCACCCCACCACGGTCCATCCGCGCCACCGAAAACGCAACCCCTTTGCGGCCCCCAGAACGCGCTGACGGCCAGGGCCGCGCGAGCGCCCCCGGCACCGGGTCAGCCGATGTCGCGCCGCCGCAGTCCGAGCGCGCCGATCCCGGCCAGCCCGAGCGCGAACGCGACGAGCACCAGCAGCGGCCCCGCCGCGGCCGGGTGCACCGGTGCCGACCCCGCGTGCCGGAACGGGGACACGTCCAGCAGCCAGCCCGGGAGGCTCAGCAGCTGGCCGATCTGACCCAGCAGCAGGCAGACCCCGAGCGCGGCCCAGACGGCGGCGACCAGCCGCGGCACCGCCCCGGCCAGGGCCGCGGCCAGCGCACCGAGCACCCACACCGCCGGCACCTGGGACAGC
>DATINN010000581.1:0-3848 GCA_035474175.1 Mycobacteriales bacterium
GACCGTGCACGCCGAGCGCTCCGGCCCCGGCCGTGACGTCGAGCTGCTGGCCTCCGAGCGGCCCCGCGGCGTGTTCAGCCGGCAGCTGATCCTGGGCGACAACCTGGACACCGACAACGTCGCCGCCCACTACGAGGGCGGGGTGCTGACCCTCCGCATCCCCGTCGCCGAGCAGGCCAAGCCGCGCAAGGTGATCGTCAGCCAGGCCAAGGACGACCAGCGGACCATCGACGCCTGAGCGGGGCGGGCGATGGACACGGCCGTCGACGTCGGCACGGAGTTCCTCGCGCTGGTCTGCGCGGACGAGGAGCTGCTGCGGGCGGAGTTCGAGCAGATCGTGGCCGCCGGGTGGGGACCGCCGCCGCTGCCGGCGCGCGGCCCTCGCGGCCGGCGCGGTCCCGTGCCGTCCGGCCGGCACCGTGCGTCCGATGCCGGGCCGACCCGGCGGACGTCGGCGGAGCCGGACTGCGACGAGTGGGCCCGGCAGCGCTCACCGCCGCGGGGTGCCGCCTCGCGCACCCGCTGACCACGGGCAGGCGGTGCCGGCCGGGCCGGCACCGCCTGCGCCCGTCCGGCCACCGGGTGGATTACGGTCCCTGGTCCATGACGGAGACCTTCAGCCTGCAGACGCCGGACGCGACCCTGGTCTACGACGTGCGCGGCGAGCTGCCGGCCGCGGACGGGCGGCCGCCGCTGGTGCTGGTCGGGCATCCGATGGACGCGAGCGGGTTCGGGACGCTCGCGTCGTACTTCCCGGACCGGACGGTGGTGACCTACGACCCGCGCGGGCTCGGGCGCAGCACCCGCACGGACGGGCGGCGGGAGCGCACCCCGCAGGACAACGCCGAGGACGTCCACCGCGTCATCGAGGCGCTCGGGGCCGGGCCGGTCGAGCTGTTCGGCAGCAGCGGCGGCGCCGTCAACGGGCTGGCCCTGGTGGCCGCGCACCCCGGCGACGTGACCACGCTCGTCGCGCACGAGCCGCCGCTGCTGGCGACGCTGCCGGACGCGGAGCAGGCGTTCGCGGCCGAGCGGGCCGTGCACGCCGCGTACCGGGACAAGGGCTGGGGCCACGGGATGGCGGCCTTTCTCGCGCTGACCCTGTGGGCCGGCGAGTTCCCGGCCGACTACGCCGCCCGGCCCGCGCCGGACCCGGCCGCCTTCGGGCTGCCGACCGAGGACGACGGCGGTCGCGAGGACCCGCTGCTGTCCGGCGTCTCCGACCCGATCACCGCCTACCGGCCCGACGTCGAGGCGCTGGCGGCGGCACCGACCCGGGTCGTGGTCGCGGTCGGCGTCGAGTCGGGGGAGACGCTCACCGGCCGTACGTCGGTGGCGACGGCGCGGCTGCTCGGCCAGGAGGCGACCGTCTTCCCCAGCCACCACGGCGGCTTCCTCGGGCCGGGGTTCGGGCGGCCCGGGGAGCCGGAGGCGTTCGCGGCCCGGCTGCGCGAGATCCTCGAGGGCTAACCCGTCACGGAGCCGGCGGCGGCCAGGATCGCGTCGATCGCCGCCTGCGGCTGCGACACCATCGAGACGTGGGACGCGGTGACCTCGCTGATCGTCGCGCCGGCCCGCTCCGCCATCGACCGCTGCACCCCCGGCGGGATGACCCGGTCCTCGGTCCCGATCACGGCCCAGCTCGGCAGCGTCTTCCAGGCCGCCTGCTGCGACGGCGTCGTGTTGGCGCTGAGGGTGATCGGCCGCTGCCCGGCCGCGATGAGCCAGCGGTCGGCCTCGGGCAGGTCCTGCGCGAACGAGTTGTGCACCGTGTCGGCCTTCAGGAACGCCTCGACGTCGCCCTCGGGCGCGCCCGGGTAGCCGGCCAGGTCGAAGACCGTGGTCGGGTCGGGCACGGCCAGCGCCGACCCGGACGGGCCGAGGATCTCGAACGTCGTCTCCCCGACCTCGGGGATGAACGCGTCCACGTAGACCAGCGCCCGCACGTCACCGCCGCCGGTGCCGGCGTTGGTGATGACGAAGCCGCCGTAGGAGTGGCCGACCAGCACCACCGGACCGGTCGTGCGCTGGGCCAGGAACGAGGCGATGTACGCCGCGTCCGGCTCGACGCCGCGCAGCAGGTTGGTCGGCGCGTGCACGGTGAGACCGCGGCCCTGCAGCGCGGTGGCGACGAGGTTCCAGCTCGACGCGTCGGCCCACGCGCCGTGGACCAGGACGATCGTGGGCTCCGGCATGACTGCCTCCTCGGACGGCGTGCTCCGACCTTAGGGTCGCCGATCTTCGCCGCGCAGCGTCAGCGATGGACCTCAGTGCTGGACCCGGCGTCGAGCTTCCCGGGTCCGCGCCGGTCCGCACAAGAGGGCACCGGGTGAATTCCCGGTGCCGCCGAGGACAGTCCACAGAGGACAGTGCAGGGCTGTCTCTGGCCGGGGGACGCCGGGAGGGTGTTTCCTGGACGCCATGTCGGGGCCCGGCCGCTGGCGCACCCCGAGCCGGCGCGGTCCCGAGTTGCGCGGCCGGCAGCACGAGCGTGCCGTCCTGGAGCAGCTGCTGCGGGCCGTGCAGGGCGGCGAGAGCCGGGTGCTGGTGCTGCGCGGCGACCCCGGCGTCGGCAAGACCGCGCTGCTGGACCACCTGGCCGGGCAGGCGTCCGGCTACCGGGTCGCGCGCGCGTCCGGCGTGCAGGCCGAGGTGGAGCTGGCGTACGCCGGCCTGCACCAGCTGGTGGCCCGGATGCTGCACCGGCTGGACCGGCTGCCGCAGCCGCAGGGCGAGGCGCTGCGGACCGCGTTCGGCCTCGGTCCGGGGCCGGCGCCGGACCGGTTCCTGGTCGGGCACCTGCGCGGGCAGATCGCCCTGGTCCAGGGCCGCGGCAGCGAGGCCGCCCGGCTGCTGCTGACCGCCGCCCGCCACCTCGAGCCGATCGACCCGGACCGGGCCCGGGAGACGCACCTGGAGGCGCTCGGCACCGCGGTCTGGGCCGGCGACCCGGACGACGCCGCGAGCCTGCGGGCGGCGGCCGAGGCGGCCCGGCGGGCGCCGCCCCGGTGCTGGCCCGCGCCGTGGGGCTGGCGCTGGAGCTGGACGTCGCCGACGACGTGGTCGGGCGCTGGCTGCGGCTGGCCGGCCTCCGGGTCAGCTCGATGGCCGCGCTGGAGGTCTGGGACGCGGGGTCCTGGCGGACCCTGGTCAGCCGCCAGGTCCGGTACGCGCGCGCGGCCGGCGCGCGATCGCGCTGTTCGACGCGATGGGCACCGAGGCCTTCGCCGAGCGGGCCGCCGGGAGCTGCGGGCCACCGGCGAGACCGTACGGAAGCGGACCGTCGAGGCCCCGCACGCGCTGACCGCGCAGGAGGCGCTGATCGCCGGGCTGGCCCGGGACGGGCTGTCCAACCCGGAGATCGGCACCAGGCTGTTCCTCAGCCCCCGAACGGTGAAGTATCACCTCGGCAAGGTGTTCGCGAAGCTGGCGATCAGTTCCCGGGGCGAGCTGCCGCAGGTGCTGCCGTCCGGGGACTAGCCACCGGACTGTCCGGTGGCCGATGCGAGCGCGACCGCGGACCCGGCACGCTCCTGCCGACGGCACCCGACGAGGGGAGAAGGCAGTGACCGAGACGATCGACCGGCCGGCCCAGGACACCGACGACATCCGCCCGTTCCGGCCCGAGATCTCCGCGGCCGACCTGGCCGAGCTGCGCCGCCGGCTGGTCGCGACCCGCTGGCCGGAGAAGGAGACGGTCGCGGACGAGACCCAGGGCGTGCAGCTGGCGACCATGCGGGAGCTGGTCCGCTACTGGGGCGTCGACTACGACCTGGACCGGGTCGGGCGCCGGCTGGCCGGGTTCCCGCAGTTCCTGACCGAGATCGACGGGCTAGACATCCACTTCA
>DATINN010000582.1:0-5399 GCA_035474175.1 Mycobacteriales bacterium
ACCAGCACCGACACCGACAGCAGGGAGATCCCGGCGCCGAGCCGCTGCCCCGGCGGCCGGTACGCCAGCGTCACCGTGTGCGTCCCGGCCGGCACCGGCACGGCGACCAGCGCGTGGTCGGCGGGCACCAGCGGCACCGCCCGGCCGTCCACGGTCGCCGTCCAGTAGGCCTGGTCGGCGTCCCCGACGACCAGGTAGCCGGCCCCGGCCGCGGTCACCCGGGTGGTCGAGCCGTCGGTGCCGTCGGCCAGGACGTCGACCGAGCCGGGCCGGCCGGAGCCGGCCGGCCCGGGCCCGGACAGCACCACCCGGTCCGGCTCCCGGGTGTGCGCGAGCAGCCGCCGCCGGGCGGCCGGGTCGGTCACCACCACCGCCCGCGACGCCCACCGGAACCGGGGCAGCGCGGTGTCGCGCCGGTAGAGCACCGCGCCGTCGCCGGCGTACACGAGGTCGAGCCCGTCGGCGGCGGCCGGCCGGGTGACGTCCAGCTGCGGCAGCGCGCCCCCGGCCACCTCCAGCGGCGCGTCCGAGCGCAGCGTGAGCCGGGCCGACAGCGGCCCGGTCAGGTCCTCGCCGGCCACCGGGACGACCAGCCGGGCCGCGGCCACCGTGCCGTAGAGCCGGCGGCTGCCCGCGGCCACCACCCGGCCGCCCGCGTCCAGCAGCTGCACGTCCAGCTCGGCCCGGGGGTCGGCCGGGTGGGCCGCGACCAGCACCCGCGGGCCGACCCCGCGCACCGGTCCGGACCCGGCCGGCACGGTCACCGGCACGCCCGGCCGCAGCCGCAGCCCCGGGCCCGCCGGCCCGACCGTGGTCCGCGGCCCGATCACCGGGTCGTTGGGTGCGAAGGCGAAGTAGCGCACCGACAGCACGTCCAGCAGCGGCGAGGCCATCGTGGCCGCCCCGGTGGCGCCGCTGAAGCGGGAGTAGCCCGGGGTCGGGAACGCGTCCGGGTCGACCGCCAGCAGCAGGTCCCGCCACTGGGGCGAGGTGAACGCGTGCCCGGTCACGTTGCGCAGGCCGTACCAGACGTTGGTGCCGGAGAGCAGGGTCAGCCCCTTGGCCCCGAACCGGTCGGTGCCGAGGTGGCCGGCCAGGTAGCGGTGCACGCCGGTCACCGGGTAGAAGTCGGCCCGGCTGGTCCGCGGCCAGAACGGCACCAGCAGCGACAGGCACTCGACCGCGACGACGACCGGGATGACCGCCAGCGCGACGGTCCGGAAGCGCCGGGCCAGCACCGCCGCGCCGAGCACCAGCGCGGCCGGCAGCAGCGCCAGCAGGATCTGCCGCTTCACGTACGGCCCCTGCCCGGCCTCGTAGCCCAGCCGCAGCAGGTGCTTGGCCGCCACGTACCCGACCACGGCCGCGACCAGCCAGCCCGCCACCGTCAGCACCCGCCGGGGCCGGGCCGAGCGGGCCAGCGCGTCGTACCCGATCGCGGCCAGGACGGCGAGGAAGAAGCCGAGCACCGACCGGATCCGGTACACCGGGTTGTCGGAGAAGACCGGCAGGTGCTGGGCCAGGGCCAGCGCCGGCCCGCCGGCGTACCCGAGGACGATCGAGACCGCGGCCGCGACCGCGAAGTAGGACCGCACCCCGCGCGGCGCCCCGGACGGCCGCAGCAGCGCGAGCAGCACCAGCACCAGCGCCCCGGCGCCGACGAAGCTCAGCCCCTCGACCACGTTGATCGGGCCCCAGTACGGCACGGCGTCGTCGCCCTGCTGGGTGCCGAACGCGCGCCAGACCGCGGTGGTGAACAGCATCGCCGCCGGCAGGTGCTCGGCCGGGGTCTGGGCCCGCTCGGCCAGGTAGTCCAGCTGCCGCAGCTGCCCCAGGAACGGCAGCAGCAGCACCGCGACCGCGCCGGCGCCGAGCACCAGCGCGCCGCCCGCGGTGGCGGCGCCGCGCAGCACGGCCCAGGGCCGCCGCCCGGTCAGCTGGGCCAGCCGCAGCAGCAGGTACGGCGCAGCCGCGTACAGGGCATACCCGACGACCGCGGGGAAGCCGCCGGCCAGCATCGCCGCCAGCACGACCGCGATCGGCACCGCCGCCGGCACCGTCCGCCGCTGTGCGAACCGCTCGACCGCCCAGAACAGCGCCGGGATGAAGGCCGCGACCGCGGTGTGCGGCCAGTTCGACCAGGTCACCATGAACCCGGACGAGGCGAACACGATCCCGCCGAGCACCGCCGCCGGCCGCGACAGCGACAGCCGCCGCAGGAACAGCACCGACCCGCCGATCGCGACGAGCATCTCCAGCAGCTTGACGTACGCGGGCGCGAGCCAGCCCGGCAGCAGCAGGTAGGGCAGGCTCAGCGGCGACCAGAACCCGACCCCGGTCCCGTCCGCGAACGCGGTGCCACCGCTGACCAGCGGGTTCCAGTCCGGGACGTGGCCCCGCCGGACCTCCCGGTCGAAGAGCGCGTGGCCCGGCAGGACCACGTCGACGGTGTCGCTGACCACCGGCAGCTGGGCCGGGTCGCCGGTGTCCACCCCGCTGCGCCAGGGCTCGTACGAGCGGAGCAGGTCGGCCCCGCTGAACGTGCCGATCCCGAGCAGCGGGGCGCCGATCCCGAACCCGACCACGACCGCGGCGGCCAGGACCGCGATCGCGGTCAGCGGCGAGGGGCGCCGCCGGCGGGGGGCCGGCGGCGGCGGTTCGGACGGCCGGGTGGCCACGGCCGTGGTGTCTCCGCTCACCCGGCCAGCGCCTTCTCCCTCTCCGCGACGACCGGTGCCGGCGGGGTGCGGCGGCGCCGGACCAGCACCGGGCCGAGGACCGCGGCCAGCAGCAGGACCAGCGAGGCGAGGGAGACGGCGGCGCCGCGGGCCTGCCCGGCCGGCGTGTAGTGCAGGGCGACCTCGTGGGTGCCGGCCGGCACCGGCACCGCGACCAGCGCGTGGTCGGCCGGCAGCAGCGGCACGGTCCGGCCGTCCACGGTCGCGGTCCACCCGGCCTGGTCGGCGTCGGCGACGACCAGGTAGCCGGCGCCGCCGGCCTCGACCCGGGTCCGGGAGGAGTCCGTCCCGTCCGACAGCACGGAGACCGTGGCCGGCTTGCCCGCGGCGGTCAGCGGGCCGGGGGAGTCGAGCACGACCCGCCCGGGGTCGCGCACGTTGGCCAGCACGGTCAGCCGGGCGACCTTGTCCGGGATCACCTGGGCGTGGTCGGCCCAGCGGAACCGCGGCAGCACGGTGGTCCGGTCGTAGAGGACGGCGCCGTCGGTGAAGACCAGCCGCAGCCCGTCGGCCGGGTCGGGGCGGGTCACCTGCAGGTCGGCGGCCAGCGCCAGCGGCGCGTCCGAGCGCAGCGTGAGCCGGGCCGTCAGCGGCCCGGTCAGGCCCTCGCCGGCCACCGGCACGGTGAACCGGCCCTCGCCGACCGCGGTGTAGAGCCGCCGGCTGCCCTGCGCCACGGTCCGCCCGCCCCGGTCGACCAGCTGCACCGACAGCGCCGCGAAGGGGTCGCCCGGCCGGGCCGGCGCGGTCAGCCGCACCCCGACCCCGCGCACGGCACCGGTCCCGATCGGGACGTCCACCGGCACGCCCGGCCGCAGCGCCGCGGCCACCCCCGGCACGGTCGAGCGGACGCCGAGCACCGGGTCCTGCGGCCCGAACGCGAAGTAGCGCACCGACATCGCGTCCAGCAGCGGCGAGCCGACCGTCCGGGCGTCCCCGTGCGCGAACCGGGAGAACGTCGGCGTCGGGAACGCGTCCGGGTCGACGGTGAGCAGCAGCTCCTTCCACTCCCGGTTGGTGAACGTGTGCCCGGTGGCCGAGCGCAGCCCGTAGTAGACGTTGGTGCCGGGGAAGAAGGTCAGCCCCTTGCTCACGTACCGGTCCTGGCCCAGGTGCGTGTCCAGGAACTGGTGCGCGGCCGTCTGCGGGTAGAAGTCGGCCTTCGGCGCCCGCGGCCAGAACGGGATCACCAGCGCCAGGCTCTCGACCGCGACGATCACCGGCACCGCGGCCAGCGCCAGCGTCCGCACCCGCCGGACCCCGGCCAGGCTCCCGGCCACCAGGACCAGCCCGGCCGGCAGCGCCGCCCACAGCAGCTGCGTGCGCACGTACCCGGTCTGGTGGAAGTCGGCCCCGACGGCGAGCAGCTTCCGGCTCAGCCCGGCCGCGGCCAGCGCCACCAGCGCCCAGCCGGCGAGCTCGGCCGCGACCCGCCACCGGGAGCGCGCCCCGCGCACGTGCGCGACCAGCGCCTGGTAGCCCATCGCGGCCAGCACGGCCAGGAAGAAGCCGAGGATCGAGCGGATCCGGGCCACCGGGTTGTCGGAGAAGACCGGCAGCTTCTGCGCGTACGCCAGCAGCGTCCCGCCGCGGTAGCCCAGCGCGACCGTGAGCAGGGTGGCCACCACGAAGTAGCCCCGGATCCCGCGCCCGGCCGGGGACCGGCGCAGCAGCGCGAAGCCGACCAGCACGGCCGCCCCGGCGCCGAGGAAGCTCAGCCCCTCGATCTGCACGATCGGCCCCCAGTACGGTCCGCCGCCCGCGGCCGAGCCGAACGCCCGCCACACCACCGTGGTCGCCAGCATCAGCGGCGGCAGGTGCGCGCTGGCCACCTGCCCGCGCTCGGCCAGGTAGTCCAGGTCGTCCAGCTGGGCCAGGAACGGCAGCACCAGCACGGCCACCAGCCCGACCCCGAGCGCGGTGGCCGCGCCGGCCAGCAGCGCCGAGCGCAGCAGCGCCAGCGGCGAGCGCCCGGTCAGCTGCAGCAGCCGCAGGACCGTGTACGGCACCACCGCGTACAGCGCATACCCGGCCACGGCCGGGAAGCCGCCCAGCAGCAGGCCCGCCACGACCAGCGCGATCGGCACCGCGGCCCGGACCGTGCGCAGCTGACAGAACCGCTCGGCCGCCCAGAACAGCGCCGGGATCAGCGCCGCGACCTGGGTGTGGGGCCAGTTGGTCCAGGTGACCATGAAGCCGGAGGACGCGAACAGGATCCCGCCGACCAGCCCGGCCGGGCGGCCCAGCCCGATCCGGCGGGCGTAGAGGAACGTCCCGCCGATCGTGACGACCAGCTCCAGCAGCTTGGCCCAGGCCGGCGCCAGCCAGGCCGGCAGCAGCACGTACGGCAGGTTGAGCGGGGTCCAGAACGCCGATCCCGGCCCGCTGGCGAGCGGCCCGCCGCCGGCGGCCAGCGGGTCCCAGCCGGGCACGTTGCCGTCCCGGACCTCCTGGCCGAAGAGCTGGTGCTGCGGCAGCACGTTGTCGACGGTGTCGCTGGCCGCGGGCAGGTGCGGCACGAACCCGGCGGCCGCGTCCGACTTCCACGGCTCGTACGACTGGAGCAGGTCGACGGCGCTGAACGTGCGCAGCCCCAGCAGCGGCGTCCCGATGCCGAGCAGCACGAACGCCAGCGCCGCGGCGGCGGCGACGACGGTCAGC
>DATINN010000583.1:0-5067 GCA_035474175.1 Mycobacteriales bacterium
CCACCCCCGGCTCCGCGATCGCCGCCTGGGCGGCCGCCGGATCGTCCGACCCGGCCGCGATCGGCTCGGGCGCGGCCGGATCGGCCGGGGCCTCGGTGTCGAGGAGCGCGTCGTCGCCGGGGACCGCGGGCGCGTCCGGCGCCGGGGCCGCGTCGGCGAGCGCCTGCTCGTACGCCGGCTCATCGACGACGGTCCCGCTCGGCGCGTCGGCCAGCAGCTCGGCGACCCGGGTCTCCTCGGGGGCCGGCTCCGGCTCGGGCAGCGCGGTCAGACCGGCGTCGGTCGCCAGCACGTCCCCATCCAGCTCACCCGGACCGCCCGGCTCCGCCGCAGAAACAGGCTCCGCCGCAAGACCAGGCTCCGCCGCGAGATCGGGCTCCGCCGGGGGGACCGACCTCAGGGACACCGGCTCGGGCGCCGGCGCGGCCTCGATCCAGCGCACCGGCGACCGCCGGCGCAGGAACACCCAGCCCGCCGCCACGGCGACCAGCAGGAACGCGCCCAGACGCCGGGCCCGACGCATCGCGGTGCGCACGATCCAACCTCCCTCTCGGGTCGCGGGGACCCGCCGAGCCAATCCGCCCGGGCAGCCTACGGGTCTGCGCTAGCGTGCGCGCGTGGGCGAACCGACCGAATCCGCAACGATCGAGACCGTAGTGACCAGGGCCGACACCGCGCGGGCGCTCGGCTCCGGTGACGTCGAGGTCCTCGGCACCCCGCGGGCCCTCGCCCTGGCCGAGGCGGCCACCGTCGAGGCAGCCGCCGCAAGCCTCTCACCAGGGCAGACGACGGTCGGCACCCACGTCGAGCTGGACCACCTGGCCCCGTCCGCGGTCGGCGCCACGGTCCGGGCCGAGGCCACCCTGGTCTACCGGGCCGACCGAAGGCTCACCTTCGACGTGAGGGTCACCCAGGGTGACCGCACCGTGGCCACCGGCCGGATCACCCGGGCGATCGTGGACCGGAAGCAGTTTCAGGCCAGCACCGACGACCGCGGGTAGGCGTCGTCCGGGTCGGTCAGCACGTTGACCAGGTAGGGCACGCCGGAGGCGAAGGCCCGGTCCAGCGCCGGCCCCAGCTCCGCGGGCGACCACACGGTCTCCCCGGCCCCGCCCAGCGCCCGCACCACCTCGTCGTACCGGGTCTCCGGCCGCAGCTCCGCCGCCACGTCGTAGCCGTAGATCTGCCGCATCGGGTGCTTCTCCAGCCCCCAGGCGCCGTTGTTGCCGACCACCATCACCACCGGCAGGTCGTGCCGGACCAGCGTGTCCACGTCCATCAGCGAGAACCCGGCCGCCCCGTCGCCCAGCAGCAGCACCACCTGCGACGACGGCCGGGCCAGCCGGGCCGCCATCGCGTAGCCGAGCCCCGTCCCCAGGCACCCGTACGGACCGGGGTCGAGCCAGCAGCCGGGCTGGTAGGAGTCGACGTACTTCCCCGCGTACGAGACGAAGTCGCCGCCGTCGCCGATGACCACCGCGTCCCGGGCCAGCCGGGACCGCAGCGCGCCGTACACGGAGGCGGGCGAGATCACCGATCCGCCCCCCGCCAGCACCGCGGAGTCACGATCGCGGGCCTCGGACTCGGCCGAGCGCAGCCGGGCCAGCCAGTCGGCATGGGATGCCGACGCCGACGCCAGTCCGGACAGGATGAGCCCCAGGTCGCCACTGGCGGACCCGGCCAGCGGCCGGTGCGTCGCGACCCCGGCGGCCGAGTCGGCCAGGTGCACCACGGCCGCCGAGCCGAAGTCGCCGAAGGCCAGCCGGAAGTCCAGCGGCGTCCCGATCACCACGACCAGGTCGGCCTCCTTGCGCAGCAGCGACCGCACCCGGGAGAACGCCCGCGGGTCGTCCGCCGGCAGCACCCCGCGACCCATCCCGTTCATGAACACGGGCACGTCGAGCGCGGCCGCCGCCGAAGCCAGCGCCGCCTCGGCCCGCCCGAACCACACGTCGCCGCCCACGATGAACGCCGGCCGCGCCGCCGAGGCGATCAACGCGGCCACCGCCGCGACCGCACCCGGGTCCGGATCGACCGGGACGGGAGGGTCGAAGGAGATGGTGGCCGAGGCCGGCGAGAAGATCGTGTCCATCGGCACGTCCACGAACACCGGCCCCCGGTGCGGCGACAGCGCCGCCGTCGCCGCCTCCAGCAGCACCGGGCCGATGTCGGCGCCGGTCGACGCGGTCTTCGCCAGCTTCGTCACCGGCGCCAGGATCGGCACGTGGTCGAGCTCCTGCAGCCCGCCCCGCCCCCAGTTGACCGTCGGCGCCCGCCCGCCCAGCACGATCAGCGGCACCCCGGTGAAGTAGGCCGAGGTCACGGCGGAGACCGAGTTGGTCACCCCCGGCCCGGCGGTGACCACGGCCAGCCCCGGCCGCCGGGTCAGCTTCGCCGTGCCCTCGGCCGCGAACGTCGCGGTCTGCTCGTGCCGCACGTCGACGATCCGCAGCTTCTGCCGCACGGCCGCGTCGTACATCGGGAAGACGTGACCGCCCGACAGCGTGAACATCTCCTCGACGCCGGCGGCCCGCAGCGCGGCCAGCGCGACGTCGCCGCCGTGACCCTCGATGGTCTCCATGCCGGGGACCCTACCCAGCAGTAGGGTGCGCGGCGGCGCGGGTCTTGCGGGCGATGTCGGCCAGCGCGGCCCGCTTGGCCGCGGCCGCCTCGTGGTCGGCGATCCGGTCCCGGACGACCCGGGCCGGCACCCCGACGGCGACCGAGAACGGCGGCAGGTCCCGGTTGACCACGGCGTTGGCCGCGACCACGCTGCCCTGCCCCACGGTCACCCCGCGCAGCACGGTCACCTTGGTGCCGAGCCAGACGTCCGGCCCGATCCGGACCGGCGACTTGGCGATGCCCTGGTCCTTGATCGGCACCGTGACGTCGTCGAAGACGTGGTCGAAGTCGCAGACGTACACCCAGTCGGCGACGATCGTGGCCGCGCCGAACTCGATGTCCAGGTACGCGTTGACGGTGTTGTCCTTGCCGAACACGCACTTGTCGCCGATGCGCAGGGTCCCCTCGTGGCACCGGATGGTGTTGCCGCTGCCGATGTGCACCCAGCGGCCGAGCACCAGCCGGCCGAAGCCGCGCCGGGCCTCCAGCGTCACGCCGCGGCCGAGGAAGACGAAGCCCTCGGTGACCACGTGCGGGTTGCGCAGCTTGAAGACGAAGAAGCGCCAGTAACGCGCGAGATACCACGGTGTCCAGGCCCGGTGCCGGATGACCCAGCGCAGGCTGGCCGGCGTCAGGAAACGGGCCACCGCAGCACAGTAGCCGAAATGCCCGAAGGCCCCGGCGGGCGAACCAGCCGGGGCCTTCGGTGCAGGGGGCGTATTACAGCGGGCGGACGTTTTCCGCCTGCGGGCCCTTCTGGCCCTGGGTCACGTCGAACTCGACCTTCTGACCCTCGTCCAGGCTGCGGTAGCCGGTCGTAGCGATCGCGGAGTAGTGCACGAAGACGTCGCTACCTCCACCCTCGACTGCGATGAAGCCGTAGCCCTTTTCGGCGTTGAACCACTTCACGGTGCCCTGTGCCACGTGCCACTCCTCTTACTTCTGCGCTGCCTCACCGGCGAGACGACAGAGAACTATCGAACGGGTCGCCACGGTAACACCCAGAACAGCCCATGTGGAGGCTTAACCGCCGGGCTTCACACCGGTCACCAGCGCGTTGTAGAACAGGCCGGCCGGCACCACCCGGGCCAGCCGCCGGTCCAGCGCGGACAGCCGCAACCAGCCGTGATACGCGAACGTCGCCCAGTGCCAGCCGAGCCGGCCCGGCGGCACCGCGGCCTCGAACGTCCGCACCGGCCAGCCGAACCAGGCCGCCGTCAGCTCCTCGGTCCGCACCTCGACGTCGACCGCGCCGGCCGCGATGGCCAGCCGGCGCAGCGCCGCCGGGGCGAACGTGTGCAGGTCCACCACCCACTCCAGGGCCGCGGCCCGCGACGACTCGTCCAGCTCCTGCCGCGGGCGGCGCCAGGCCGCCAGGCCCGGCAGCCGGGTCACCCGCGCGGTCGCCCACCAGGTCAGCCGGGACAGCCGGCGGGCGACGACGTCGCCGTAGCGGGTCGGCTCACCGGCGAAGACGAACCGGCCGCCCGGCTTCAGCACCCGCAGCACCTCGCGCAGCGCCCGCTCGACGTCGGGGATGTGGTGCAGCACGGCGTGCCCCACGACCAGGTCGACCGAGTCGTCGGGGAGCGGGATGGTCTCCGCGTCGGCGACCTGGCCCGACACGTCCAGCCCGAGCCCGGCGGCGTTGCGCAGCGCGACCGCGACCATGCCCGGGCTGATGTCGGTGACCACGCCGGCCTCGGCCACCCCGGCCTGCATCAGGTTGAGCAGGAAGAAGCCGGTCCCGGAGCCGATCTCCAGCGCCCGCCGGTACGGCGTGGCCGGCATCCCGGCGATCAGCTCGAACCGCTCCCGCGCGTACGTCACGCAGCGCTCGTCGTAGGAGATCGACCACTTCTCGTCGTAGGAGGCGGCCTCCCAGTCGTGGTACAGGATGTTCGCGCGCTTGGGGTCGTCCCGGGCCGCCTCGACCTCCTCGGGCGAGACCGGCCGGGACCCGTCGGCCGGCGCGCTCACCGGCCGGTGAACTTCGCCTTGCCCGGGCCGTTGTCCACGAACGAGGTCATCCCGATCGTGCGGTCCTCGGTGGCGAACAGCGCGGCGAACAGCTGCGTCTCCAGGCGGAGGCCGCTGGCCAGGTCGCCGTCGAGGCCGCCGTCGATGGCGGTCTTGGCCGCGCGCAGGGCCAGCGCCGGGCCCTCGACGTACTTGGAGACCATCGCGACGGCCGCGGTGTAGACGTCGTCGGGGGCGACCACCTGGTCCACCAGCCCGATCGCCAGCGCCTCGCGCGCCTTGACGAACCGTCCCGTGTAGACGAGGTCCTTGGCCCGGGCCGGCCCGATGAGCCGGGTCAGCCGCTGCGTGCCGCCCGCCCCGGGGATGATCCCGAGCAGGATCTCGGGCTGGCCCATGCGCGCGGTCTCCCCCGCGACCCGCAGGTCGCACGCGCACGCGAGCTCGAGACCACCGCCGAGCGCG
>DATINN010000584.1:0-2604 GCA_035474175.1 Mycobacteriales bacterium
CTGGCGAGCGAGCTCGTGTGGGGGCTCGTGCCGCCGCTGGTGCTGGCCTCGGAGGACTTCGTGCTCTCCGCCGTGCTCGAGCCCTGTTACGACATCGGCGGCGACGCGTTCGACTACGCGCTCAACGACGGCCGGCTGCACGTGGCGCTGTTCGACGCGATGGGCCACGGGCTGAACGCGACGCTGCTGTCCACGCTGGCCGTCGGGGCATACCGCAACGCCCGGCGGGGCCGGGCCGACCTGCGCAGCATGTACGAGGCGATCGACGTCGCGATCGCCGAGCAGTTCCGCGACGGGCACTTCGTGACCGGGCTGCTGCTGGAGCTGGAGGTGGCGACCGGGTTGCTGTCGTGGGTGTCGGCCGGCCACCTGCCGCCGCTGCTGATCCGGCGCGACCGGCAGGTCGCGCTGCCGCCGGTGCGGCCGGCGACCCCGCTGGGGCTGCGGTTCACCGACGGGCACGCGCCGGTGCACACGCTGCAGCTGGAGCCGGGCGACCAGCTCGTGCTCTACACCGACGGGGTGGTCGAGGCCCGGCACCTCGGGCAGTTCTTCAGCGACGAGCGGCTGGCCGACTTCGTGGTCCGGGCCTCGGCGTCCGGGCACTCCGGGCCGGAGGTGCTGCGCCGGCTGATCCAGGCCGTGCTGGCCCACCAGGACGGGGAGCTGCAGGACGACGCCACGCTGCTGCTGCTGGAGTGGGCCGGCCCGCCGGGGTGATCCGGCGGGCCGGCCCGGCGCTCAGCTGTTGTCGCTGTCGCTGCTGAGCCAGCGGCGCAGCCGGCTCTTGAACGGGGCCGGCTCCTCCGCGGTGGTGTCGGCCGGGCGCGCGTCGGTGTCCCCGTACGCGCCGGTGGTCGCCTCGGTGCGGTCGCCGGTGCCGGTGTCGCCGAGCGCGTCGGTGTGGCCGAGGGTGGAGGAGCGGTCCTCGCCCCGGGCGAAGTCCGGCCCGCCGGCCGAGCCACCCTCCCGGGTCACGCTCGCGTCCTCGCCCCGGGCGAAGTCCGGTCCGGAGTCCACGACCTCGCCGGTGACGGACGCATCCTGGCCGCGGGCGAAGTCGGGGCCGGCCTCGGCCACGTCCGCCTCCTCGTCCCCGTACCCGGGGCCGCTGAACGCGTCGGACACGTCGGCGTCGCCGACCGGGGTGCCGGTCGGGTCGCCCACGGCCCCGGCCCGGTTCGCGTCGTACGGACCGGCGGCGCCGGTCTGGACCGCGGCCGCGTCGGTGTCGGCGTACCCGGTGGCCGCGTCGGTCCGGTCGAAGTCCGTGGCCGGCGCGCCCGTGGCGGCGTCGGTCGTGGCGTATCCCGCCGCCGGCGCGCCCGCGGCCATGTCGGTCCGGTCGAAGTCGGTGGCCGGCGCGCCCGTGCCGGCGTCGGCGTACCCGGTGGCCGCGTCGGTCCGGTCGAAGTCCGTCGCCGGCGCGCCCATGTCGGTCCGGTCGACGTCGGCCGCCGGGGCGCCCGTCGCGGCGTATCCCGCGGCCGGCCCCTCGGTGGTCGGCGCGTCGGCGATGCCGGTGGTCGCGTAATCGGCGCCGGCGTCGGTCTCCGGGTAGCCCTCGCCGGTGCGGCCGGTCTCGGTCCCCGCGTACGTGCTGTCGGTCGGGCCGCCGCCCGCGGTCGGCGTGCTCTGCCGCCCGAACGGCCCCTGGCTGACCCCGTAGTACTGGTAGAGCTCGGTCTCCTGCTCCTCGGACAGGTGCCCGTCCTCGTCGATCTTGGGCGCGTCCGCGACCCGCTCCTTGGCGATGTCGACGACGAGGTCGTCACCCTCGACCCGGGCCGCGGCCAGCGGGACGAAGCTCTCCTTGGTGCCGAACAGCCCGGTCCGCACCGTCACCCACTCGGGCTGGCCGGTGGTGTCGTCCAGGTAGACCTGGCCGACCTTGACGATCTTCTCGCCGGCGTGGTCCTTCACGGTCGAGCCCATGAGCGAAGGCACCGATGCCTGGTCGATCATCGTTTTTCTCTCCAGTCGATTGGGTGAGCGTCTCGATTGAGTGAGCGTCGACCCGGAAACTTCCCGACCACCGCGCCCCGCAATCCTTTCCGGGCCGTCCGGTGCAGGTCAGCGGGGCTCGGGTAGGCCGGGTCCATGCAGGTCCCCGCCCTGGTCACCCGTCCCGCCGGCACCGCCCTGGCCGCCGGCTTCGCCCGGCTGGCCGCCCGCCGCGGCGGCGAGGGCGTGCACACCCGGGGCCTGCCGCTGACCGGCACGCTGGAGCTGCGACCCCGGGCGCGGGTGGCCGGCGTCCCGCTGCTGGACGGCCCGGGGTCGTACCCGGTGACGGCCCGGTCGTCCTGGGGCGTCGGCCCGGTCCCGGGCCTGCCGGACGTGCCCGGCCTGGGCCTGCGGCTGCACGACGCCGACGGCCGCGGCGGCGTCCAGGACCTGCTGCTGGACGGCTCGCTGGCGGCCCCGCACGACCGGGTGCTGGTGCTGCGGCGCGACCTGGCCGGCTGGTACGGCACGCCGCTGCGGCTGCGGCTGCGCGGCCGGGACGGCGCCAAGGTCAACGTCACCGTCCGGCTGCGCGGCCGCCGGGTCGGGCTGGACACGATCGCGGCCGCCGGCGGCATCGAGGGGATGCTGCTGGTG
>DATINN010000585.1:0-5592 GCA_035474175.1 Mycobacteriales bacterium
TGCCGCGACGCCGCGGCCAACGCGACCGCTGCGGCGACAGCTGCCGCTTTTACCGAGATCGTTCCGCTCTGCCATGGTATTGCTCCGCTTCCTCCAGTTCCCCCGACCCGAGACCAGGTAGCGAGCGCCTTCCACGAACTAACCTTGTATCGAGGACAAATTCAGACCGATCCGCGGACGGCGACTCTGGTCAATCTGGAGACTTACTTCTGGTGTGGGGACGGCGCTCGCACGTGTGACGTGATCGGGGAAGGCGAGCGGACCGTCACCCTGCTCGGGCAACCCGTGCGGATCCGGCCGCGGATCATCGCCTACGAGTGGGGCTTCGGGGACGGGACGACGACCCAGGACGCCAGCAGCGCGAGGGTCGCGCACACGTACCAACACGCGGCGACGGCGGAGATCACGCTGACGCTGACGTGGACCGCGGACTATGCCGTCGGGACCGGTGCGTTCCAGGACATCGGCGACACCACGACCACGACGAGCCCGCCCCGCGCCCTCCCCGTCCGCGAGGCCGAGTCCGTGATAGTCAGATAGCACAAACAATGCGAGTGACCATTGTGTGATCGCAATTAATCCGGCCGAGTGACTTAGTGGTACGCCCGCGGCGGGCGACATACATTCGGATTCCCCCACCCCACGAAAGGGAATCCCACATGCACAAAACCAGCAGGGCCGGCCGGACCAGCACCATTCTGGCGATCTTCGCGCTGGCGATTCTCCAGCTTGTCGCCCCGACCCGCGCCGCCGCCGCCACCAACCCGTTCGAGCGCGGCCCCGCCCCGACCAGCGCGAGCGTCGACGCCACCCGCGGCCCGTTCGCCACCGCCCAGACCACGGTGAGCAGGCTGTCCGTGACCGGCTTCGGCGGCGGCACCATCTACTACCCGACCTCCACCGCCGAGGGCACCTTCGGCGCCGTCGCGGTCGCCCCCGGCTTCACCGCCACCCAGTCGAGCATCGCCTGGCTCGGCCCGCGCATCGCCTCCCAGGGCTTCGTCGTGTTCACGATCGACACCAACAGCACCCTCGACCAGCCCGCCAGCCGCGGCAACCAGCTGCTCGCGGCGCTGGACTACCTGACCGGCCGCAGCACCGTGCGGACCCGGATCGACGCGTCCCGACTGGCCGTCATGGGTCACTCGATGGGCGGCGGCGGCACCCTGGAGGCGTCCCGCACCCGGCCGACGCTGCAGGCCGCCGTCGGCCTGACCCCGTGGGACCTGACCAAGAACTGGTCCGGCAACAGCGTCCCCGAGCTGATCGTCGGCGCCCAGGCCGACACCGTCGCGCCGGTCGCCACCCACTCGATCCCGTTCTACAACAGCCTGCCGGCCGCGTCCGAGAAGGCGTACGTCGAGCTGGCCGGCGCCTCCCACTTCGCGCCCAACTCGCCCAACACCACCATCGCCCGCTACTCGATCTCCTGGCTCAAGCGGTTCGTGGACAACGACACCCGCTACGAGCAGTTCATCTGCGGCACCGGCGCCGGCAGCGGCCTCGCCATCTCCGACTACCGCACGACCTGCCCGCTGGTGTGAGACCCGGGGCCGGCCCTACGCGGCCGGCCCCGCCTCCAGCCAGTCGGTGAGGATCCGGTGCGCGATCGACACCGGCGGCGGCAGCTTGACCACCCCGGCCCGGATCTCGGCCCGGGTGAACCAGCGCCCGTCGGCCAGCTCCCCGTCCCGCAGCGTGGGCGTCAGCGAGCCCACGGCCCGGGCGGTGTAGCCGAGCATCAGCGACGCCGGGAACGGCCACGGCTGCGACCCGGCGTAGGTCACGTCGGTGATCGCGAGCCCGACCTCCTCGTCCACCTCCCGCGCGACCGCGGCCTCGGCCGACTCCCCGGGCTCCACGAACCCGGCCAGGATCGAATACCGCCCCTCCGGCCAGACCGCCTGCCGGCCGAGGATGCACCGGTCCCCGCCGTCGTGGATCAGCATGATCACGGCCGGGTCCGTACGGGGGAAGTGCTCGGACCCGTCCGCGGGGCAGCGCCGCACCCACCCGCCGTTGGCGACGTCCGTCGGGGTCCCGTCCAGGGGGCAGCAGTGGTGCCGGTCGTGCCAGCGCGCCAGCGCGACCGCGGTGGTGAGCAGCCCGGCGTCCCGGTCGTTGAGCGCGGACCCGATCTCGCGCAGGTCGACCCACTGGTCGTCGACCAGGTCGCGCGGCGCACGCGCCGCGAACACCGGATCGGACCCGACCACGCCGAGAAAGTAGCGCTCCAGCGTGGCCGGCACCGTCGAGGCCGGCCGCAGCGCCAGCGCCGGACCGGCGGCCGCCTCCACGACCGGCGCCGAATACTCCGGCGTCACGACCAGCGCCAGACCCCGCTCCCAGGCCGCGTCGAGCCACGCCGCGTCCGTCCGCCGTTCCGCCGCCCGGTCGTGCCCCGTGCGGGACAGCACCGGCACCTGCGAGAGCAGCACCTCAGACCGACGCCCGGTCGGGGGCCGACTCCAGCACCGCCGACTCCAGGGCCGCGGACTCGACCGGGCCGAGCGGCGCCAGCGAGTCGGCGATCCGCGCCGCCTCACCCAGCACCACGGTCACCATGCCGCCCGGCGCCAGGTAGGACCGCGCGGCCTCGAAGGTCTCCTCCACCGTCACCGCGGCCAGCCGGCGCGGGTGCTCCCGCAGCCAGTCCAGCCCCAGCCCGACACCGATGAGCGCGGACAGCGTGGAGGCGAGCCCGGCCTGGGTCGAGATCGACAGCGCCAGCGAGCCCACCGCGTACTGCCGGACGTTGTCCAGCTCCTCCGCGCTGACCGGCAGCGTCGCCATCCGGCCCAGCTCGTACCAGATCTCCAGCAGCGCCGGCGCCGTCACCTCCGTTGCGACGTCGGCGTCGATGACCAGCCGGGAGCCGGCCGCGCTGTGGCTGACCCGGCTGTGCGGCCCGTAGGTGTAGCCCTTGTCCTCGCGGATGTTCTCCACCAGGCGGGAGGAGAAGTAGCCGCCGTAGGCCAGGTTGGCCAGCTGCAGCGCCGGGTAGTCCGGCGCCTCCCGCCGCACCGCCGGCCCGCCGAGCCGGATGGAGGACTGCACCGAGCCCGGCCGGTCCACCAGCAGCAGCGGCTGCCGCTCGACCGGCGGCAGCGCGGGCAACGGCCGGCCCGCAGCCGGACCGGTCCACCCGGACAGCGCCTTCTCCACGGTGTCCAGGGCCCGGGCCGGGCTGAGGTCGCCGACCAGCACGAGCACGCTGCCGTCGGGGCGGATCCGGTCGGCGTGCAGCTTGCGCAGCTGCCCCGCGGTCACCGCCTGCACGGCGTCCACCGTCGGCAGCTCGTGCGCGTACGGATGGGAGCCGTAGAGGCGGCGGTTGAGCGCCTCGCCGACGAGCACCGACGGCTGCGAGCGCAGGATCGCCAGCCGCTCGGCCAGCCGGGTGCGCTCGCCCGCGACCTCGCGGTTGGGGTACGCCGCGGAGCCGAGCACCTCGGCCACCAGCCCGAGCAGCTCGCCCAGCCCGGTGCGGAGCACCGCGCCGCCGACGATCAGCCGGTCGCTGTCGGAGGACACCGACAGGTCCGCGCCCAGCGCCTGCAGGGCGGCGGCCAGCTCGACCTGGTTGTGCTGCTCGGTGCCGGCCAGCATCGTGTTGGACAGCACGCTGCCGCGGGCGGGGTGGCCGGCCGCGGTCCCGCCGAACGGGATCCGCAGCCGCAGCTCCACCAGCGGCACCCCCGGCCGGCGCACGGCGACGACCCGGAGGCCGGACGGCAGCACCCGCTCGGCCGCGGTCGGCTGCTTCACCTTCGGCACCGGCCCGAGCGGCGGCACCACCTTGGGCTCGGCCACCGGGGCGAGCGCCGCCTCGACCAGGTCTGTCGCGGTCACTCCGCACCTCCGGGCGCGATCTCCAGCACGGCCCGCCGATCCGGGCGCAGCTCCGCCGCCGCGGACCGGACCTGGTCGGCGGTCACCTCCGCCAGCCGGCCGGGCAGCTCGGACAGCAGCTCGGCCCGGCCGTGCACCAGCTCCGCCGACGCCAGCGCCTGGGTCCGCCCCAGCACCGGGTCGAGGTCACGGAAGACCTGGGCCAGCAGCCGGGACCGGACCCGCTCCAGCTCGCCCTGGTGCAGCCCGTCCTGGGCCAGCCGGTCGAACTCCTCGGTCGCCGCGTCCAGCACCTGGTCCGCGCTCGCGGACGGCGCCTGGTGGGCCTGGAAGACGAACGCGGTGGGGTCCCGGACGTCGAACGGGTCGCCCATCAGCCCCAGGTACGCCCCGAGCTGGGTCACGCTCCGGTCGCCCTGCACCAGCCGCTGCTCCAGCCGGGAGGCGTCGCCGTCGGCCAGCACCTCGCCCAGCACCACGTAGGGCAGGTAGTCGCCGAAGCTGCCGACCGGGTCGGGCACCCGCCAGCCGGCCGCCACCGCCGGCACCGGGGCGAGCGGGTCGGGCAGCGACTTGCGCCGCTCGGTGTCCAGGACCGGCTCGGTGAAGTCGGGCCGGGTCGGGCCGGGGCGGCCGGGGATGTCGCCGAAGTGCTCGTCGATGAGCGCGAAGGCGTCGTCCGGGTCGAAGTCGCCGACCACGGTGAGCACCGCGTTGGCGGGCGCGTAGTAGCGGTCGAAGAAGTCGGCCGCGTCGGCGACGGTCGCGCTCTCCAGGTCGACGAAGTCGCCGTAGCCGTTGTGCGCGTTGGGGAACGTGTCGAACAGCACCGGCGGCAGCAGCAGCCACGGGAACCCGCCGTACGGCCGGTTGAGCACGTTGACCCGGATCTCCTCCTTGACCACCTGGATCTGGTTCTGGAGGTTGTCCTCGGTGATGCGCGGGCTGCGCATCCGGTCGGCCTCCAGGAACAGGCCGCGGGACAGCGCGTTGCTCGGCAGCACCTCGAAGTAGTTGGTGTAGTCGAGGTGGGTGCTGCCGTTGAAGGTGCCGCCGGAGGACTGCACGTAGCGGAAGTGCGCGAGCTTCTCCAGGTTGGCCGAGCCCTGGAACATCAGGTGCTCGAACAGGTGCGCGAACCCGGTGCGTCCCTCCGGCTCGGACCGGATGCCGACGTCGTAGTAGACCGCGACCGCCACGACGGGCGAGCTGCGGTCCGGGGCGAGCAGGACGCGCAGGCCGTTGTCGAGCACCTTGCGGACCAGCGGATAGGACGGCGCGGGGAGTGATGCTCTCGGCACCCCTCGACACTAACGTTTCTCGCTGCCGGCGGCTCCGTTCGGGCCCGACCCGTCGCTGCGGGGGTCGTCCATCTGGCGGTCGACGTCGGCGATGCACACCACCTTGTCGCCGGCGCGCAGCCGCTGCACGGACGGGTGCCCGAAGTTGTGCAGCTGCCCGTCCCGGACCACCGCGGCGATGGGCTGGCCCAGCTCACCGGGCGCGCGGCCGACCTCGTCGGCCTGCACCGGCCGTATGGTCAGGGCGATGCCGGTGGACGCGGTCAGCAGGTCCTCCACGACCGTGACCAGCTGCGGCGCGCTGGTGGACAGGCCCAGCAGCCGGCCGGCTGTGGCGGAGGACACCACGACCTGGTCGGCGCCGCTCTGCCGGACCAGCGCGATGTTCTCGGTCTCCCGGACCGCGGCGACGATCCAGGCCCGCGGGGCCAGGTCGCGG
>DATINN010000586.1:0-4364 GCA_035474175.1 Mycobacteriales bacterium
TGGCCGGGACCACCCCGCCGACCTGAGCACCCGCCGACCTGAGCACCCGCCGACCTGAGCACCCGCCGACCCGAGCACCCGGCGGCTTGAGTGTCCGGCCGCCGGCGGTGGCCGGCCGGGAGCACAGGGGACGGCCGGTGCGTTGGACCGGGTATGTGGCGGCGCGCATTCGGTCTCGCGCTGCTGCTCGCCGCCCTGACCGGCTGCACCGCCGCGGTCCCGGGCCGGGGCACGGCCGCGGCCCCGGCGCTCTGCCCGGCCGCCGGTGCCGACGCGGGAACGCTGGTGCCCTGCGTGGTCGCCGCCCTCAACCGGTTCTGGACCGGCCGGGTCGGCAAGCCGATCGAGGTCCGGGTCACGGTCGACCCCGCGCCGACGTCGGTGCACCGCTCCTGCCGGTCGTTCCTGGCGTTCGGGACGGCGTTCTACTGCCCGGCCGACGGGCGGGTCTACATCACCGCGGCCTCCGTGGCCGGCAACCGCAAGGCCTTCGGCGACCGCCTGCCGTACGCGCTGGCCGCCGTGGTCGCGCACGAGGCCGGCCACCGGGTGCAGTTCACCGTCCGCCAGCCCGAGCTGGACCGGGACGGCGACGCGGCCAGCCGGGTGGTCGAGCAGCAGGCCGACTGCCTGGCCGGGGTGTGGGCGCACGGGGCGGCCCGGCGCGGGCTGGTCGACCCGGCCGGCTTCGCCGCCGCGTACGCGCAGGAGATGCGGCTGGTGAGCAGCCTGACCCCGCCGCCGGGGGCCGGGCTGGACGACTACGACGAGGTCGCGACGCACGGGACGGCGGCCGAGCGGATCGCCGCGTACGAACGCGGCGACAGCGAGGCCACCAACCCGTGCCGCCTGCGCAGCACCTAGAGCGGCACAGCCCTCAGAGCGGCACAGCCCTCAGAGCGGCACAGCCCTCCGAGCGGCACAGGCGTCAGCGGTCGCTACAGGTATTGCCCGGTGCCCTGTCCGGTGCCGGGCTGCCCCGGCTGCCCGGGCAGACCCGGCATCCCCGGGATCTGCGGCCCCGGCCCGCCCGGCAGCGCCCGCCGCCGCATCTCCTGCAGCTGCACCTGGGCCGCCATCTGCTGCGCGAACAGCGCGGTCTGGATGCCGTGGAACAGCCCCTCCAGCCAGCCGACCAGCTGGGCCTGGGCGATGCGCAGCTCCGCGTCGGACGGCGTCGAGGTGTCCTCGAACGGCAGCGTCAGCCGGTCCAGCTCCTCGCGCAGGTCGGGGGACAGGCCCTCCTCCAGCTCCTTGATCGAGGTCTGGTGGATCTCCCGCAGCCGGGCCCGGCTGGCGTCGTCCAGCGGCGCCGCCCGGACCTCCTCCAGCAACTGCTTGATCATCGACCCGATCCGCATGACCTTCGCGGGCGAGGAGATCTGCCCGGTGGGGTCGCTGCCCTCGCCGTCGGTGTCCTCCGCGGCCTCGGCCGGCACGTCCATCTCACCCATCGGCTGGCCGTCCGGGCCGACGACCACGACACGGTGCTGCTGTGGCTCGCTCATGGGTCCCATCCTTCCCCACTTGGAGCAGTCCCGTTCACCCGGACAAGGGAGGTGCCCACCGCGGGGGCCGAACCTCGTAGGGTTGACGCATGCCCTTCGACGTCGCCCGCGTCCGCGGCCTGTTCCCGACGCTGGGCGACGGCTACATCCACCTCGACGGACCGGCCGGGACGCTCATCCCGGAGAGCGTGGCCCGGTCGGTGTCGGCCGCGCTGCGGGTGCCGCTGTCCAACCGGCACGGGCCCTTCCCGTCCTCGGCCCGGGCCGACGCGCTGGTCGACGCGGCCCGGCGGGCCTTCGCCGACCTGGTCGGCGGCGATCCGGCCGGGGTCGTCCTCGGCCCCAACATGACCACCATCACCTACGGGCTGTCCCGGGCGCTGGCCAAGACCTGGAAGGTCGGCGACGAGATCGTGGTCAGCCGGCTCGACCACGACGCCAACGTGCGGCCCTGGATCGCCGCGGCCCAGTCGGCCGGCGCGATCGTGCGCTGGGCCGAGGTCGACATCGAGACCTGCGAGCTGCCGGAGTGGCAGTACGACGAGCTGATCACCCGGCGGACCCGGCTGGTCGCGGTGACGGCGGCGTCCAACGCGGTCGGCACCCGGCCGGACGTGCGGAAGATCGCCGAGCGGGCGCACCGGGTCGGCGCGCTGGTCTACGTCGACGGCGTGCACGCCACCGCGCACGGGCCGGTCGACATGGCCGCGGTGGGGGCGGACTTCTGGGCCACCAGCGCGTACAAGTGGGGCGGGCCGCACGTGTCCGCGGTGATCGCCGCGCCGGCCGTGCTCGACCGGCTCAGCCCCGACAAGCTGGTGCCCTCGCCGGACGCGGTGCCGGACCGGTTCGAGACCGGGACGCCGGCGTTCGAGCTGATGGCCGGGGCGGTCTCGGCCGTCGACCACCTGGCCGGGCTGGACGACACGGCCACCGGCAGCCGCCGGGACCGGGTGCTGGCCTCGATGGCGGCGGTCAAGAAGTACGAGGCGACGGTGTTCTCCCGGCTGGAAAACGGGCTCCGCAGCCTGCTGCACGTGTACGTGCTGGGCTCGGCCGCGGACCGGGCCCCGACGGTGTCGTTCTCGGTCGAGGGCTGGAAGCCGCGGGCGGTCACCGAGGAGCTGGCCCGGCGCGGGATCTGCGCCTGGGACGGCGACTACTACGCGTACGAGCTGATGGAGAGCCTGGGCGTCGGCGAGCTCGGCGGCGCGGTCCGGGTCGGGCTGGTCCACTACAACACCGCGCACGAGGTCGACCGGCTCCTCGACGCCCTGGCCGAGCTGCGCTAGACCGCGAGCACCACCTTGCCGATGTGGGAGCCCTCCTCCACGCGGCGGTGGGCCTCGGCGGCGTCGCGCAGCGGGATCACGCGGTCGATCACCGGGCGGATCGCGCCCGAGTCGACCAGCGGCCAGACCACCTCGCGCACCCGGGCCACGATCGCGGCCTTCTCCGCCACCGGCCGGGCCCGCAGCGTGGCCGCGATGACCGAGGCCCGGCGGCGCATGAGCGTGGTGAGGTCGAGCTCGGTCCGCGTGCCGCCCTGCATGCCGATGATCACCAGCCGGCCGTTGGGCGCCAGGGCCTGGATGTTGCGGGCCAGGTAGGGCGCGCCGACCACGTCGAGGATGACGTCCGCGCCGCCCTCGTCCTCGACCCGGCGGACGAAGTCCTCGTCCCGGTAGTTGATCGCGACGTCCGCGCCCAGCTCCCGGCAGGCGGCCAGCTTGGCGGCCGAGCCGGCCGTGCACAGCACCCGGGCACCGAGGGCCACCCCCAGCTGGATCGCGTGCGTTCCGATGCCGGAGGAGCCGCCGTGCACGAGGAACGTGTCGCCCTTGGTCAGCCGGGCCAGGTCGCCGACCATGGACCAGACCGTGCAGGCGACCTCGGGCAGCGCCGCCGCCCCGATCGCGTCCAGGCCGGCGGGGATGGGCAGCACCTGCCCGGCCGGCACCGCAACCTTCGTCGCGTAGCCGCCGCCGGACAGCAGCGCGCACACCGGGTCGCCGACGGCCCAGCCGGTGACGTCGGGGCCGAGCGCGGCGACGCGGCCGGCACACTCCAGGCCCAGGTACGGGGAGGCGCCGGGCGGCGGCGGGTAGTGGCCCTCGCGCTGCATCAGGTCGGCCCGGTTGACCGCGGTCGCGGCGACGTCGATCAGCAGCTCGCCCGGGCCCGGCTCCGGGTCGGGCACGGCCGCCCAGGTCAGCACCTCGGGCCCGCCGGACTCCGGGATCGTGATCGCATCCACGCAACCAGCTTAAGGACGCAGCCCCCGCGGCCGACCGGCGCTGGGCCGGAAAGGGGGAAGGCGGGGAACGCGGTGAGGCGTTCCCCGCCTTCTGGTGGGGTCTCCGGCGCCGTGGGGGGATCGGAACCGGAGGGCTGAAGCATAGGGCACAACCCCTCCGATCCCGCGCCCCCTCAACATGTGTTTCACCCGTTCGGCCCTTACCCCGCTGCGGATTCAGGCGCAAAACAAGCAGTCTTGACTGTTTGTCGAACGTACGGAAGCCTCAGCGGCGTGACCGCGACCCGGCAGCAGCAGCGCAGCCGGTCGACCCAGCGCCGGGTCCTGGAGGCCGCCGTCGAGTGCCTGGTCGAGCGCGGCTGGTCGGGCACCACGACCACGCTCGTGGCCGAGCGGGCGGGCGTCTCCCGCGGCGCCCAGCTGCACCACTACCGGACCAAGTCCGACCTGCTCGTGGCCGCGGTCGAGCACCTGGCCGAGCGGCGCAGCGCCGAGCTGCGGGCCGAGGCCGCCGCCCTGCCGCCCGGCGGCGATCGCGTCGCCGGCACGATCGCCCTGCTCGCGACCCTGTTCACCGGCCCATTGTTCTCGGCCGCGAT
>DATINN010000587.1:0-5805 GCA_035474175.1 Mycobacteriales bacterium
TCCGCTCGCCCAGCGACAGCTGCCGGACCGGCTTGCGGACCTGGTCGCCGATCTCCATCAGCTCGATCAGCTCGTCCCGGGTGCGCCGGAAGTCCGCGTCCGGGATCCGGTAGATCGCCCGGTTCATCTCGTACGTGTCCAGGGCGGGCAGGTCCCACTGGAGCTGGTTGCGGTTGCCCATCACCAGCGTGATCCGGCGCAGGAAGTCCTTCTCCCGCCGGGACGGGACCCGGCCGAGCACCGAGACCGCCCCGGCGCTGGGGAACAGCAGCCCGGACAGCATCTTCAGCGTCGTCGTCTTGCCGGCCCCGTTGGGCCCGAGGAAGCCGACCATCTCACCGGGGTCGACGGCGAAGCCGATCGCGTCGACGGCGACCACGTCCCGGCTCGTACGCCGGACCAGGCTGCGCAGCGACGCCCGCAGCCCGGCCTCGCGCTCGGGCACCCGGAAGGTCTTGCCCAGGCCCTCGACGCGGATGTCTGGCTCCACGCCCGCACCCTATGACCGGACGCCACTGCTTATCGCCGCCGCGCGCGGACGCGCGGCTCAGTAGCCGACGTGGGCCAGGCCCTGCTGGAGCAGCACCCCCTGGCCGCCGGTCATCTCGGCCAGCAGGCGCTCGTCGCGGGCCTCCTGCGGGGTGAACCAGGTCAGCTCCAGCGCGTCCTGCTGGGGGGCGCAGTCACCCTCGACCGGCACCACGTACGCCAGCGAGACCGCGTGCTGGCGCGGGTCGTGGAACGGGGTCACCCCCGGGGTCGGGAAGTATTCGGCGATCGTGAACGGCTGCGGCGCCAGCGGCACCTTGGGCAGCGCCATCGGCCCGAGGTCCTTCTCCAGGTGCCGGAGCAGGGCCGAGCGGACCCGCTCGTGGTAGAGGACACGCCCGGACACCAGCGCCCGGGCGATGCGGCCCTCGCCGGTGACCCGCAGCAGCAGGCCGACCGAGGTCACCACGCCCTGCTCGTCCACCCGCACGGGGATGGCGTCGACGTAGAGGATCGGCAGCCGCTGCCGGGCGGCGTCCAGCTCCTCGCCGGCGAGCCAGCTGCTGTCCGACTGGGGCGTCGTCTGGGTCATGGACACCTTTCTATCCCGCTCGGGTGCGGTGCGGCCGGGCGGCATCCTCCCGCACTGGGATACTGCTCGGCGATGAACACGCGACGGGCAACGACGGCGACCTCTGCGCTGATGGTCGCGGCGGTGCTGGCCGCCGGCTGCACCGGCAAGGGTGGCACCAGCGCGACGGCGGACACCGGCGGCGGGAAGGCGGGCTCGGACCCGGCCGCGGCCCCGGCGGCCGTGCTGGCCCAGGCCCGGTCGGCGACCGTGGTGGCGCCGGGGCGGACGCCCGCGGAGATCAGCGCGGCGGTGAGCCGGAGCCTGTTCACCTCCGCGCCGGTCGTGGTGGTCGCGTCGGCGACCGACCCGGACGCGCTGTCGGAGGGGTCGTCGCAGGCCGAGCGGCTCGGCGTGCCGCTGCTGCTCGACGACGGTACGGGCGCGGCCGCGCCGGGCGGGAGCGCGTCCCCGAGTGGGAGCGCGTCCCCGAGCGCGTCCCCGAGCGCGTCGCCGGAGGGAACGGCCGGCGGGAGCGCGTCGCCGGCGGGAACGGCCGGGGACCCCGCCGCCGGCGAGGTGACCCGGCTCAAGGCCGGCACCGTCCTCGCCCTCGGCCCGGGCGTCGCCGACCGCCTCGGCTCCACCGGCGCCAAGGTCGTCACCGCCGGCGGCGAGCTGCCCGCGGTCACCCGGGCCGACCCGCTGGCCGACACCACGGTCCTGGTCAGCGCCGGCCCCGGCCTCGCCGCCAAGGCCACCGCGCTCGCGGTGACCACCACCGCCAAGGCGGCCGGGGCCAAGACGGTGCCGGTGACCGGCAACGACCCGCGGACCGACAGCCGCGCCATCGAGGACCTGTCCACCCAGCAGCCGAAGCACGTCATCGCGGCCGGCACCGGCTTCGGCGCGACCGCCCGGCTGGCGGCCCGGGTCGCCGTCGCCCGCACCGGCGTCCAGCTCCCGGGCGGGGGCCAGGTCGTGCTGCCGGGCCGCCGCCTCGTCGCCATGTACGGCCACCCCGGCACCGCCGGCCTGGGCGTGCTCGGCGAGCAGCCGCTGCCGCAGGCGATCGCGCGGGCCAAGAAGCTGGCCGCGCCGTACCAGCCGCTGTCGGGGAAGACCCCGGTGGTGCCGGCGTTCGAGCTGATCGCCACGGTCGCGCAGAGCAACCCCGGCGCCGGCAACGACTACTCCTACGAGGCCCCGGTCAGCCTGCTCAAGCCCTGGGTCGACGCCGCCGGCAAGGCCGGCATGTACGTGGTGCTCGACCTGCAGCCGGGCCGGGCCAACTTCCTTGACCAGGCCAAGATCTACGAGCCGCTGCTGAAGCTGCCGCACGTCGGCCTGGCCCTGGACCCGGAGTGGCGGATCACGGCCTCGCAGCTGCCGCTGCAGCAGATCGGCAGCGCCAGCGCGGCCGAGATCAACTCGGTCTACCGCTGGCTGGCCGACCTGACCGCGAAGAACACGCTGCCGCAGAAGCTGTTCGTGATCCACGAGTTCCGGCTGTCGATGATCGGCGACGACGAGCCGCTGCAGCACGGCCGGGACGAGGTCCAGCTGCTGGTGCACATGGACGGGCAGGGCCCGACCGGCACCAAGGACGCGACCTGGGGTGCGGTCGTGGGCGCGGCCCCGAAGGGCGTCCCGTTCGGCTGGAAGAACTTCTACGACGAGGACTCGCCGATGCTGACCCCGGCGCAGACCATGACCCGCAAGCCGACCCCGTCGATGATCTCGTACCAGTGATGGTCCGCTAACCGGTCATTGACACCCGGAGCGTCCCACCGGATGCTGAGCGCCATCCCCGAGAGCGCTCCCGTTGCCAGTCCCCACAACTGGGAGCGCTCCCAGAACGGAGCGTGCGGCGTGAGCAGACGATGGAGCAGGACCGGGGTCGTCCTCGGTGCGGTGCTGGCGAGCGGCGCGCTCGGCCTGGCCCCGGCCGCGGCGGCACCGGGCGCACCAGCACCGACCACCACCACGACCCGGGCGCTGGCCCCGGACACGTCCTTCTACGTCGACCTCGGCAGCAAGGCGGCCGGGCAGGCGATCGCCGACGCGCGGGCCGGCCGGACGGCCGACGCGGTGCGGCTGGCCAAGCTGGCGTCCTGGCCGGTCGCGACCTGGTTCACCGGCGGCACGACCGTGGCCCAGACCCGCCGGGACGTGGCCACGCTGGTGGCGAAGGCGACGGTGCGGCGGCAGGTGCCGGTGCTCACCGCCTACAACGTGCCGGGCCGGGACTGCTCGCAATACTCGGCCGGCGGCGCCGCGACCACGGCCGAGTACGAGACCTGGGTCGACGGCTTCGCCGCCGGCCTCGGCCGGGCCCGGGCCGTGGTGATCCTGGAGCCGGACGGGCTGGCGCTGTCGCCGGACCAGTGCGGCGGCACCCCGGAGCAGCAGGCGGCCCGGGTCACCGAGATCAACTACGCGGTCGACCGGCTGGAGCGGCAGCCGCGCGCGTCGGTCTACCTCGACGCCGGGCACAGCAGCTGGCACGCCGTCGGCGACATGGCCCAGCGGCTGCGCGACGGCGGGGTCGCCCGGGCCCAGGGCTTCTTCCTCAACGTCTCCAACTACCGGACGGACGCGGAGCTCACCCGCTACGGCACGATGGTCGCCCAGTGCATCTGGTACCTGGCCAACACGGCCGGGACCGGGGACGACTGCGCCAACCAGTTCTGGCCGCCGGCCGACGCCGACGCCTGGTATGCGGCGCACGTGCCGGCGACCGCGACGCTGACCCACTTCGTGCTCGACACCAGCCGCAACGGGCAGGGCCCGTGGACCCCGCCGGCCGGCGTCTACTCCGACCCGCAGGACTGGTGCAACCCGCCGGCCCGCGGCGTCGGCCGGCCGCCGACGGCGGACACCGGGGTGGCGCTGATCGACGCGTACCTGTGGGTGAAGGTGCCGGGCGAGTCCGACGGCAGCTGCACCCGCGGCACGGCCGGGCCGGTCGACCCGGAGTGGGGCGTCGTCGACCCCGCCGCCGGCGTGTGGTGGCCGGACCAGGTGCACCAGCTGGCCGCGCTGGCCAGCCCGCGCCTGACGTTCAACCCGCACGCGCTGCTCGGCAGCCGCTGAGGTCCCGGGGGCGGGCCACCCGGCCCGCCCCCGCACCCTCAGCCCGTGTACTGGGCGACGATCTTGGTGAACTCCCAGGGCGTCTGGGTCACGCTGCTGCAGGTGCCGGACGTGGTGCCGGCCTCCGGCGTCGCGCACTGCCGGTCCCGGTTCACCGACCAGTAGGTGAACCGGGCCAGGTGGTGCAGCTGCGCGTACGCCAGGATCTGCCGCATGTCGGCCTGCCGCACGATCTCGCCGACGTCGGTGCGCCCGTTCATCGAGGAGATGCCGCTCATCCGGTAGACCGCGTCGTCGGTGCGACCGGGGTAGAGCGCCTTGAGCTGGGCGTGCATCGCCTCGGCGACGTTGATGGTGAGCTGGCCCATGCCCGTGGTGCCGCCGCCGAAGTCGAACGGCATGATCGTCCAGCCGTCCACGGTGGCGCCGTTGCGGATCGCGGACTGCACGAGCTGGGTGCCGAAGAAGGTCAGGCCGGACTGCCCGACCGGGATCGTGACGTACACCTTCAGCGCCGGGGTGCGGGTCTTCAGCGTCCGGATGGCGGTGGTGATCCGGTCCTGCGCCGCGGTGTTCTCGAACTCGCTCGACTCGATGTCGAAGTCGATCGCCTTCAGCGCGTACCGGTCGACGACCTGCTGGTACGCCGCGGCCAGCGAGGTCGCGTCGGCGCAGTTCTCGCCGAGCTTGGTGCCGTTGAAGCCGCCGACCGAGGGCATCACGTCGCCGCCCGCGGCCCGGATCTGGGCGATCTTGGCCGCCATCACGGTGTCGGTCGCGACCGGCGCGCCGCCGCTCCAGACCGGGTTGCAGGAGCCGCCGGACAGGATGAACGCGAGCGTGAACGTCCGCACGCCGGTCGCGGACATGACCGCGTTGATGTCGGGCGGGTCGTTCTCCAGCGGCATCAGGTAGGGCGCGGAGGCCAGCGGACCGGCCGGGCCCGGGGGCGGCGGCGGGGTGGTCGGCGGCGTGCTGGTGGGCGGGTTGGTGGGCGGCGGCGCGGTCCCACCGCCGCAGCCGGCCCCGTTGAGCCGGCAGTTGGCCGGGTTCTGGAACGCGCCCGAGTAGGCCCCGGTGAAGCCGAAGCTGGCCGTCCCGCCGGGCGCGAGGCTCGCGTTCCAGCCGGCGTCGGTGACCGTGTAGTGGGTGCCGGCCCGGGTCAGCCGGCCGTCCCAGGCCGAGCTGATCGTGGTCGTCGCGGGCAGGTCGAACTCCACCCGCCAGCCGGTGATCGTGGTCGGGCCGCCGTTGGTGATCGTGTACTTGCCCTCGTAGCCGGTGCCCCAGTCGGAGGTCTTGGTGAAGGCGGCGGTCGGGACGGTGGCGGCGCCGGCCGGTGCGGCGGCGACGGCCGCGGCCACCCCGGCGGTGACGGCGAGCGCGGCGGCGGCCGCGACCGCCCTGCGGGCGTACGGATGCACGGGTCCTCCAGGAGCAGAGTCGACGGGTGCAGCGGCTCCCGCAGTATGGGCAGTGGTCTAGACCTGTACGTACCGCCGCTCGGGTGACAGCGGCGGGCAGACTGGCGAGGTGCCGACCGTCGAGCTGGACCCGGGTGTGCGCCTGCACGCCGGCCCGGCGACGCGGAAGTGCCGTCCGGAGTAGTCGAACAGGCCGCCTGCGAACAGCCCGCCGATGATCTCGAG
>DATINN010000588.1:0-2320 GCA_035474175.1 Mycobacteriales bacterium
CTGGCCAGCCACAGGTCGGTCGCGGGCCGGCCCGCCTCCCGGGCCAGCACCGCGGCGAACCCGGCCGCCCGGGCCACCCCGACGTTGCGGGCGGCGATCTCGATCGCGCCCGGGGCGACCGCGCCGGTGTCGTCCGAGCAGGCGTCCAGCACGGGGACCACGTGCACGGCGATCCCGCGCAGGTCCGGGTGCGCGGCCGCCGCCCGCACCGAACGCAGGCAGTGCGGCAGCAGCCGCTGCTCGTCATGGGCCGGGATGACCACGCCGACCGCGGTGATCACACGAAGACGATCTCGTACGGCCGGGTGAAGCGGGCCAGCGTGCTCGCGGTGAGGACCGGGGCGTCGGCCGGGAGCGGGCCCAGCGGCCGGGTCTGGCTGCCGAACGCCGCGATCGCCGCCGCCTTCGCCGCCTGCGCCGCCGGCGAGAGGGTGACCCGGCGGGCCCGGTCCCAGGGGATGCGGGGATCGGCCGGGGTGGCCCAGTGCCAGGCCCAGACCGGGTACTCCACCACGGTCGCGCCGGTCCGGGCCGCGGCCAGGGCGCAGCCGCGGCCGACCGCCTCGTGGTCGGGATGCCCGTCCCCGGCCCAGGGCGCCAGCACCGTGCCGGTCAGCGCCAGGGCCGCGACCGGCTCGGCCAGCGCGGCCGCGCCGCCGTCCGGGCGGGCCAGCCGCCGCGGCGCCGGCACGCCCAGGACGGCCAGCGCGGCCTCGGTCTCGGCGATCCGGAGCCGGGCCAGCTCGGCCGGGCCGACCGAGCCGCCGGGGTTGCTGGCCTCGCCGTCGGTCACCGCGACCACGTGCACGGCGGTGCCGGTGCTGGCGGCGTGGTAGAGCAGCCCGCCGCAGGCCAGCACCTCGTCGTCCGGGTGCGGCGCGACCAGCGTCAGCGGCTCGTCCGGCAGCACCAGCTCGGGCAGGTGCAGCCCGGCCAGGAACGGGGCCCAGTCGGCCTCCGACGTCCCGGCGCCCTCGATCACGGTCACCACGCGGCACCCTCCGCGGCCAGCTCGCCCAGCGTGGCCAGGTCGCGCTCGGCGTGCGACTGGCGCAGGTAGACCGGCAGGTCGGCGGCCCGCTGGGCCTGCACCGGGTCGGTCGCCAGCGGGCCGGGCCCGAGCGCGCGGCCGACCCGGTCCAGGATCTCGGTCGCCCCGGCCTCGACCCGGGCCCGCAACCGGGCCTGCCGCAGCCGGGCGCCGGGGCCGGCCGGGTCGGCGTCGATCTCGGCCGCGGCGGTGGCGAGGTGCGCGGCCAGCCCGGCCACCAGGGCGTCGACCGCGCCGAGGTGGGCCAGCGCGTGCGGGTCCAGCGGCCTGCTCCTGGCCGCGGCCAGCAGGAGCCGGGCCGCGCCCAGGGCGCCGCCGTACCAGCAGGCGGCGACGCCGGCCCCGCCGTGCCAGAAGCCGGGCCGGTCCAGGTACGCGCCGGGCCCGCCGACCGGCTCCGCGGCCACGGCGTCGAGGCGGACCGTGACCGTGCCGGTCGCGGCCATGCCGACCGCGGACCAGCTGTCCTTCTCCACCTCCAGGCCCGGCACCGGCACCGCGAACAGCCGCCGGCCGTCCGCGGCGTGCGCGCTGACCAGGGCCCGGTCCAGGATCTCGGCCCCGGAACACCATGCCTTGCGCCCGTCCAGGGTCCAGCGGCCGGCCCGCTCGGTGGCGGTGACCCGGGCCGCCGGCGGCTCGGCGGCCCAGACCCCCCAGAGCCCGACCCCGGGCGGGCCGCCCAGCTCGGCCAGGATGGCGAGGGCGTCGGCGTGGGCCTCGGCCAGCCGGCCCAGGCTGAGGTCGGCGGCGGACAGCTCGGCCAGCGCGGTCCAGCGCTGCCGGGTGCGGCCGGAGCCGGGCAGCGGGAGGTCGAGCCGACCGGCCGCGTGCGCCGCTCGCAGCGCCGGGCCCACGGTGGCCCGCGTCAGCGGGAGGGGCACGGGCAGCTCCGCGAGCCAGTCTCCCGTCACGGGCCGAACCTACGTCCCCCCGCTCCGCCCCGCCTCCCGACGCCGCGCCCCCCCCGGGACCCCCGACCTACGCCGGTCCCGGAGGCTCGCCGGCCTACGCCGCGACCTCGACGGGCCGCGGGTCTACGCCGTGACCTCGACGGGCCGCGGGTCTACGCCGTGACCCCGATCTATGCCGGGTCGCCGGAGGAGCCGCCGGCCGACGGGCCGCGGCCGGACGGGCCGCGGCCGGACGAGCTGCGGCCGGACGAGCCGCGGCCGGACGAGCTGCGGCCGGACGAGCTGCGGCCGGACGAGCTGCGGCCGGACGAGCTGCGGCCGGACGGCTCGCCGGGCGGCGGCTCGGCGTCGGGCC
>DATINN010000589.1:0-2604 GCA_035474175.1 Mycobacteriales bacterium
GAGGAGCTGACGTTCGCGCCGGTCGACCAGTACACGGCCGAGGCCGAGGGGTTCGCCGCCTGCGTCGCGGCCGGCCACGGTGCCGCCGGTGCCGCCGGCGCCGACCTGCCGCAGATGCCGCTGCTGGAGTCGCTGGACAACGCCAGCACCATCGAGACCCTGCTGGCCAGCGCGCGCTGAGCCGGTCTGACACGATCGGGGGGTGCTTCCGACGATGATGACGCCCCCGGTCGCCGTCGGGCCTGCGCCCGCCTCCGGGGGGCGCGGGTGATCGTCGAGGTCGTGCGGTCCGGGTTCGTCGAGAGCGTCCACCACGGCACCGCGGTCGTGCTCGCGCCGGACGGTTCGGTCCTGGCCGCGGCCGGCGACCCGGACGCGCCGATGCTGCCGCGGTCGGCCAACAAGCCGCTGCAGCTGGTCGGCATGCTCCGGGCCGGGCTGCGCCTGGACCCGCCCGACCTGGCCGTGGCGGCCAGCTCCCACTCCGGCGAGACCGCGCACGTCCGGCGCGTCCGCGGCCTGCTGACCAGCAACGGGATCGCGGAGAGCGCGCTGGTCTGCCCGCCGTCGCTGCCGCTGGGCGAGGAGGCCGCGGCCGCGGTGCTGCGGGCCGGCGGCGGTGCCGCCCGCGCGTTCATGAACTGCTCCGGCAAGCACACCGCGATGGTGCTGACCTGCAAGGCCAACGACTGGCCGATCCCCGGGTACGCCGATCCCGACCACCCGCTCCAGGTCGCGATCCGGGCCGCGGTCGAGGACCTGGCCGGGCAGCCGGTCACGGCCGTCGCCGTCGACGGGTGCGGCGCGCCGCTGCTCGGGCTGAGCCTGGCCGGGCTGGCCCGGGCGTTCGCCCGCCTGGTCACCGCCGAGCCGGGCACCCCGGAGCGGGCCGTGGCCGACGGGATGCGGGCGCACCCGGAGCTGGTCGGCGGCAGCGGCCGGGACGTCAGCGCGCTGATGGCCGGTGCGCCCGGGGTGCTGGCCAAGGACGGGGCCGAGGGTGTGTTCGCCGCGGCCACGGCGGACGGCGCGGCCGTCGCGGTCAAGGTCGCCGACGGCACCGGCCGGGCCCGGACGCCGATGCTCGTCGCAGCGCTGCGCCGGGCCGGACTGCACGCAGCGGTGCTGGACGAACTCGCTGCGCCGCCGGTTCTCGGCGGAGGTCACCCGGTCGGGTCCATTCGGCTCCGTGCCGACGCCTGGGTGTAATCGCCGGCGGCATCAGGTGCGGTACGTTCTCGCGCCGTGGGGGAACCCGTCGATACCGAGCCTCCGTCCGGAGCCGTCCTGGCCGTCTCGCTGGGCCGGGCCGAGGCGGAGGGTCTGCTCGCGGCGCACGACGCGTACGGGTCGGACCTGATCGGCTACGCGGAGTTCCTGCTGGCGAGCCGGCCGGCCGAGACCGACGTCCACCTGGCCGACGAGGCCGCGGACGCCGTGCTGGACGCGCTGCTGGTGTCGACCGGCGCGGTGGCCGAGCTGACCGAGCCGGGGCGGATGCGGGCCTGGCTGCTGGCGCTGACCCGCAACGAGTGCCTGCGCCGGCGGTCCGGGCTGGGCGCGCCGCCCGAGGCCGAGGCGGCCGAGCTGGGGCGCCGCGGGCTCGGGCCGGTCGACGTCGCGGCGCTGATCGGGTTCGCGCCGGCCGAGCTGCCGAGCCGGGTGCCGGCGGTGGAGCCGGTGCCGGCCTGGTTGCGGGCCGAGCTGATCGCCGCGGCCGGGCCGGAAGGGGCCGAGCGGCGGGCGGAGCTGCTCCGGCAGGCGCGGCCGTTCGAGACCGACGGGTTCCCGGTGCCGCTGGACCGGCGCCGGCTGTCCAGCCGGGCGCTGGCCTGGTCGGCCGCGGTGGCGGTGCTGATCGCGATCGGGCTGCTGGTGGCGCTGCCGGCCCGCAGCGCCGGGGTGGCGGCGCCGAGCACGCCGCTGCTGGCCGCGGCGGCCACCGACGTGCCGGCGCCGGCCGCCGCGGACGAGCCGCTGCCGACGCTGGCCGAGACGCCGTTCGGGCCGCCGGAGGCGACCACCCCGCCGCCGGCCGCGGCCAGCACGGTCGTGCCGCGCCCGACCGCGCCCGCCCCGCCACCGGCGACCGCGACCGTGGCCGCCCCGCAGCGGCCGGACGCGCAGGTCGACGCCGTGCCCGCGGACGGGACGCTCGCCGTCTCCTGGACCCCGGCCGGGGCGGTGCGCTGCGGCGACCGCTGGAGCGCGCGGCTGCACGTGACCACCGGCGGCCGCGACGTGTCCCGGGTGTTCGCGCTCGCCCCCCGGGCCGGCGCGGTCCAGCTCGGCCGCGACGGCGACGGCTGGTCCGGCACGCTGACCGGCCTGCCGACCGACCGCCCGGTCACGGTCACGGTGTTCGGCCCGGGGCTGCGCCCGGCGACGGCCCGCCTCAGCACCGACTGCTGAGGGCTCCTACCGGGTCCACGGCGGGGGTGGCGCGGGGATGCGGTCCAGGCGGGAGTGCACCTCGCCGAAGCGGCCGTCCTCGGCCTTCCACTGCGCGTACGCGCCGGTGATCTCCTCGCGCGTGCGGGCCACGAAGTTCCACCACATGAGGATCGGCTCGCCGAACGGGACCCCGCCCAGCAGCAGCACCCG
>DATINN010000590.1:0-2160 GCA_035474175.1 Mycobacteriales bacterium
CCAGCACGTCGATCCGCTTGGCCGCGCCCTCCTGCCCGACGATCTGCGCGCCCAGCAGCCGCCCCGACCGCTTCTCCGCGATCAGCTTGGTGGTGATCGGCTGGGCGCCGGGGTAGTAGCCGGCCCGGGTCGTGGACTTGAGCACGCTCGAGACGTACCGGAAGCCGGCCCGCGCCGCCTCGTCCTCCCGCAGCCCGGTCCGGGCCACCTCCAGGCTGCACACCTTGGTCACGGCGGTGCCGATCACCCCGGGGAACGTCGCGTAGCCCCCGCCGAGGTTGATGCCGGCCACCCGGCCCTGCTTGTTGGCGTGGGTGCCGAGCGCGATGTGCACCGGCGACCGGGACACCCGGTGCATGGTCTGCACGCAGTCGCCGGCCGCCCAGACGTTCTGGTGCGACGCCGTCCGCATCCGCACGTCGGTGACGACCCCGCCGGTGGGGCCGATCGTGATGCCGGCGTCGCGGGCCAGCGCGGTGTTGGGCCGCACCCCGAGCCCGAGCACGACCAGGTCGGCCGGGATGGAGCGCCGGTCGGTGACGACCGCGACGGCCCGGCCGGACTCGACGCCGATCGAGGTGACCTGCTCGGAGCGGTGGAGCGTGATGCCGAGCCCCTCGACCGCGTCCGCGACCAGCTCCCCCATGTCCGGGTCGAGCGTGGACATCGGCTGCGGGCCGGCCTCCACCACGGTCACGTCCAGGCCGCGCTCGACGAACGCCTCCGCCATCTCCAGCCCGATGTACCCGCCGCCGACGATCACCGCCCGGCGCACGCCCTCGCCCGCGATCGCGGCCCGGACGGCCTCGCCGTCGTCCAGCGTCTGCACCCCGAACACGTTGGGCGCGTCCCAGCCGTCGATGTCCGGGTGCCGCGGGACCGCGCCCATCCCGAGCACGAGCTGGTCGAAGCCGAGCCTGCTCTCCCCGCCGCCGTCCAGGTCGCGGACCGTCACCTCGCCCCGGTCCAGGTCAAGGCCGACGGCCTCGGTCCGCAGCCGGACGTCGATGTCCTGCTTGCGGAAGTCGGCCACGGTCCGGGCCACCAGGTCCGCGGCCGAGCCGACCGCGCCGCCGATCCAGTACGGAATGCCGCAGGCCGAGTACGACGCGTGCCGGCCGCGGTCGACCGCGACGATGTCCAGCCGCTCGGCCGGGCGGCGGCGGCGGGCTTGCGACGCGGCGGTCATCCCGCCCGCGTCGGCCCCGATGACGACCAGCCGTTCCCGGGTCGCGTTCATGGTCCCCTTCCCGTCAGCGCAGGCCACCAGCCTGGCACGCGCCTAGGCTGGGCACGATGCCGGACTTCGCCGATCTGGACACGCTCGGCACCGCCGCCGTGTACGTCGTGGTCATCGGCATGGTGTTCGCCGAGTGCGGGCTGCTGATCGGCTTCTTCCTGCCCGGGGACACGCTGCTGTTCGGCGGCGGGCTGATCGCCGCCGACGCGGCCCGGGGCGTGCACATCGGCTGGCTGCTGGCCGGGGTGCTGGTGGCGGCGGTCGCCGGGGAGACGCTCGGCTACGTGATCGGGGCCCGGATGGGGCTGCCGATGCTGCGCCGGCACCGCGGCCGGGTGCTGACCCCGGAGCGGGTGGCCCGGGCCGAGGCGTTCACCGACCGGTGGGGCGTGCTGGCCATCATCTCGGCCCGCTGGATCCCCTGGGTCCGCACGTTCGCGCCGCTGCTGGCCGGCGCGACCGGCATGTCGTGGCCGAGGTTCCTGGTCGGCAACGTGGTCGGCGCGCTGTGCTGGGGGCCGACCCTGGTGCTGGCCGGCTACCTGGCCGCGTCGCTGCCGTGGGTCAAGCACGTCTCCGTCGCGGTCGCCGCGGTGGCGATTACCGCGACCGTCGTGGTGGCCGTGCTGCGCCGCCGCTCGGCCCGGGCCCAGGACGGCGGCACAGCGCGGACAGAGGGTCCCGAGACCGCGGGCCGGTAGCCTCTTCGGGGTGCAGAACCTCGCGCTCCTGCCCGACGCCATCGACCCGGACCACCTGCTCAGCTCGTTCGGCCTGCTCGGCCTGCTCATCATCGTGTTCGCCGAGTGCGGTCTGCTGGTCGGATTCTTCCTGCCCGGGGACACGCTGCTGTTCAGCGCCGGCCTGCTCACCGCGACCGGCACGCTGGACGTGCCGCTGTGGGTGTCGCTGGTGCTGGT
>DATINN010000591.1:0-11211 GCA_035474175.1 Mycobacteriales bacterium
CAGGTAGGGGGTGATGCCACCGAGGTGGAACGGCCAACCGGCGCCCAGGATCAGGCAGAGGTCGACGTCGGCCGGGGCGGAGACGACGCCGTCCGCCAGCATGATCTGGATCTCCTCGGCGATCGCCACCAGCGCCCGGTCGAGCACCTGCTCCGGGGTCAGCGGCGTGCCGCCCTCCGGGAGCAGCGCGCGCACCTCGTCGGCCAGCACCGGCTTGCCCTCGGCGTCCCAGCTCCAGACCCGGGTGGCGCCCGAGGCGACCAGCCGGCTGAGGAAGCCGGAGACCGCGAACCGGTCCGGGAAGGCCGCGTGCATCGTCTCGGCGGTGTGCAGCGCGACCGCCGGGCCGACCAGTTGCAGCAGCATGAACGGCGGCATCGGCAGCCCGAGCGGTGCCAGTGCGGCCTCCGCCACCTCGGGCGGCGTGCCCTCGTCGACGGCCCGGTTGACCTCGCCCAGGAACCGGGTGAGCAGCCGGTTGACCACGAACGCGGGCGCGTCCCGGACCAGCACGCACGACTTCTTCAGCGCCTTGCCGACCGCGAACGCGGTCGCCAGCGTCGCGTCGTCGGTCCGCTCGGCCCGGACGACCTCCAGCAGCGGCAGCACCGCGACCGGGTTGAAGAAGTGGAACCCGACGACCCGCTCCGGGTGCTCCAGCCGCGACGCCATCTCCGCGATCGACAGCGAGGAGGTGTTGGTGGCCAGCACGCAGGACGGCGACACCGCCGCCTCGACCTCGGCCAGCACCTGCTGCTTGACCTTCAGCTCCTCGAACACGGCTTCGATGACGAAGTCGGCGTCGGCGAACGCGTCCTTGGTCAGCGAGCCGGTCACCAGCGCGCGCAGCCGGTTGGCCTCGTCCGGGCCGATCCGCTTCTTGCCCTGCAGGCCGTCGATCTCGCCGTGCACGTACGCGACGCCGCGGTCCAGGCGCTCCTGGTCCAGGTCGGTCAGCACGACCGGCACCTGCAGCCGGCGGGCGAACAGCAGCGCCAGCTGCCCGGCCATCAGCCCGGCGCCGACGACGCCGACCTTGGTCACCGGCCGGGCCAGCGCCTTGTCCGGCGCGCCCACCGGGCGGCGGGCCCGCTTCTGCACCAGGTCGAACGCGTACAGCCCGGCGCGCAGCTCGTCGCTGCGCACCAGCTCGGCCAGCACCTCGTCCTCGGCCGCGAACCCGGCGGTCAGGTCGCCGTCGCGGGCCACGGCCAGCAGGTCCAGGGCCCGGTACGGCGCGGGCGCGGCCCCGTGCACCTTGGCGTCGGCCAGCGCCCGCCCCCGGGCCAGCGCCTCGTCCCAGGCCGCCCCGCGGTCGACCGGGGTCCGGGTCACGGTGACGGCGCCGGTCACCACCGACGCGGCCCAGCGCAGCGACTCGGCCAGGAAGTCGGCCCCGTCCAGCAGCACGTCCGCGATCCCCAGCTCGTACGCCTGCGGCGGCTTCAGCATCCGGTTCTGGTTGAGCGGGTTGTCCAGGATGACGGTGACCGCGTCGGCCGCGCCGATCAGGTCGGGCAGCAGCTGGGTGCCGCCCCAGCCCGGCACCAGCCCGAGGAAGACCTCGGGCAGCGCCAGCGCGGCGGCCGAGCGGGACAGCGTCCGGTAGTGGCAGTGCAGCGCGATCTCCAGGCCGCCGCCCATCGCCGCCCCGTTGACGAACGCGAACGTCGGCACCGCGCTGTCCCGCAGCCGCCGGAACACCCGGTGCCCCAGCCGCCCCAGCTCGAGCGCGGTGTCGCGGTCCTTGACCAGCGGCATGCCGGTGAGGTCGGCCCCGACGGCGAAGATGAACGGCTTCCCGGTGACCGCGATCGCCGACACCGCCGGGGTGTGCGACTCGATCTCGTCCAGCGCGGAGTCCAGCGACTCCAGCCCGCCCAGCCCGAACGTGTTGGGCTTGGTGTGGTCCTCGCCGTTGTCCAGGGTGATCAGCGCGAGCTCGCCCGGCAGGCCGGGCACCTCGACGTACCGGACCAGGGCCTTGGTGATCAGCTCGCTCACTGTGCTTCCTCCCGCCCGAGGCCCGCCCCTGAGCCCGACCACTGCGGGTTCTCCCAGATGACCGCGCCGCCCATGCCGAAGCCGACGCACATGGCGGTCAGCCCGTAGCGCACCTCGGGGTGGTCGCCGAACTGCCGGGCCAGCTGGGTCATCAGCCGCACCCCGGAGGACGCCAGCGGGTGCCCGACCGCGATCGCCCCGCCGTACGGGTTGACCCGGGGGTCGTCGTCGGCGATCCCGTAGTGGTCCAGGAACGTCAGCACCTGCACCGCGAAGGCCTCGTTGAGCTCGAACAGGCCGATGTCCTCAATGGACAGTCCGGTCGAGCGCAGCGCCTTCTCGGTGGCCGGGATCGGGCCGACGCCCATCACCTCGGGGTCGACGCCGGCGAAGCCGTAACCGACCAGCGTCATCCGCGCCGGCAGGCCCAGCTCGGCGGCCACGTCGGCGGCGGCGACCAGGCAGGCGGTGGCGCCGTCGTTGAGCCCGGCCGCGTTGCCGGCGGTGACCCGCCCGTGCGGCCGGAACGGCGTCTTCAGCGTGGCCAGCCCCTCGACCGTGGTGCCCGGGCGCGGCGGCTCGTCCTTGGTCGCCAGCCCCCAGCCGTGCTCGGCACTCCTGGTGGCCACCGGCACCAGGTCGGGCTGGACCTTGCCGTCCGCGTACGCCTTGGCCAGCTTGTGCTGGGAGGCCGCTGCGTACGCGTCCGCGCGCTGCTTGGTCAGCGCCGGGAAGCGGTCGTGCAGGTTCTCCGCGGTCGTGCCCATCACCATCGACGACGGGTCGACCAGCTTGTCGGCCAGCAGCCGCGGGTTCGGGTCGATGCCCTGGCCCATCGGGTGGTGGCCCATGTGCTCGACCCCGCCCGCAACGGCCACGTCGTACGCGCCGAAGGCGATGCCGGAGGCGACCGTGGTCACCGCGGTCATCGCACCCGCGCACATCCGGTCGATGGCGAAGCCGGGCACGGACTTGGGCAGGCCGGCCAGGATGGCGGCGTTGCGGCCGATGGTGAGGCCCTGGTCGCCGCTCTGGGTGGTGGCCGCGATCGCGACCTCGTCGATCCGCTCCGGCGGCAGCTCGGGGTGGCGGCGCAGCAGCTCGCGGATGACCGCGACGACCATGTCGTCCGAGCGGGTCTCCGCGTACATGCCGGTCGGGCCGGCCTTTCCGAACGGGGTGCGGGCGCCGTCGACGAAGACGACGTCCCTCGAAGCGCGGCTCATGCCGCTCACTCTAGCGCGAAAGCTACTGGTCGGTAACTATGCTCGCGGGTGGGGTCGCGGGTGGGCTCGCGGTTGCCGTCAGGGCCTGGGCCAGCGGCGGCGCGGCCAGGCCGACCTGCCAGCTGCGGGCCCCGCCGGCGGTCAGGACCGAGCCGACCTCGGCCGCGGTCAGCTCGGCCGGCGGCGCCCAGGCCAGCCGGCGGACCAGGTCGGGGGAGAGCAGGTTTTCCACCGGGATCGAGTGCTGCTTGCTCAGCGCGGCCAGCGCGGCGCGGGCCGCGGCCAGCCGGGCGGCCGCGTCCGGGTCGCGGTCGGCCCAGCGGTTCGGCGGCGGCGGCGCGTCGCTCGGCACGGCCGAGAGCGGCAGGTCGTGCTCGGACAGGACCCGGGCGTCGGCGATCGCGCCGAACCAGCGCCGCAGCTGGCGCAGCTGCTGCCGGCCGGAGAAGACCGGCAGCCGGGCCAGGTCGTCGGCGGTGGCCGGGTTGGCGGTGGCGGCGGCGACGATCGCGCTGTCGGGCAGCACCCGGCCCGGGGCGATGTCGCGCTGCCGGGCCAGCGCGTCCCGCGCCTGCCACAGCGCCCGCACGGTGGCCAGGGCGCGGCGGCCGCGGACCCGGTGGATCCCGGACGTGCGGCGCCAGGGCTCGGCCCGGGGCGGCGGCGGGGGAGCGCCGGCCACCGCGGCGAACTCCTCCCGGGCCCACTCCAGCTTGCCGGCCTCGCGCAGCTGGACCTCGAGCAGGTCGCGCAGCTCGACCAGGACCTCGACGTCGAGCGCCGCGTACGCCAGCCAGGAGCGGGGCAGCGGGCGGGTCGACCAGTCCGCGGCCGAGTGGCCCTTCTCCAGGGCCAGTCCGAGCTGGCTCTCCACCATCGCGCCCAGGCCGACCTTCTCGAAGCCCAGCAGCCGGCCGGCCAGCTCGGTGTCGAACACGGTGCGCGGGCGCAGGCCGAGCTCGGACAGGCAGGGCAGGTCCTGGCTGGCCGCGTGCAGCACCCACTCGGTGTCCGCGATCGCGGCGTCCAGCGCGCTGAGGTCGGGCAGCGGCACCGGGTCGATCAGCACGGTCCCGGAGTCCTTCCGGCGCAGCTGGACCAGGTATGCCCGCTGGCCGTAGCGGTAGCCGGAGGCGCGCTCGGCGTCGACCGCGACCGGACCGGTCCCGGCCGCGAGCCGCGCGATCGCCGCGGCCAGCCCGGCCTCGGTCGTGACCGGCTCGGGCACGCCCTCGCTCGGCTCCACCAGCGGGACCACGGTCCGCGCGGGAGCGCTCCCGTCCGCGCCGGCGTCGTCCCGGGCGGCGTCCGTGCCGTTCGGGCCGGCGTCGTCCCGCGCGCCACCGATGCCGTTCGGGTCGGCGTCGTCTCGGGCGGCGTCGGCGGTGGTGCCGTTCGGACCGGCATCGTCCCGCGCGTCGTCAGTGCCGTTCGGACCGGCGCCGTCACTGGTCGACGGCGCCGTCGGATCCGCCCCCGGCGACTCGGTCGCGGCGGCAGCGGCGTCGGTGTCGTCCGTCAGCGGATGATGCCCGCTCGCATGACCAGCGCGACCATCTCGGCTCGGTCCCCGGTGCCGAGCTTGCGGGCGATCCGGGCCAGGTGGCTCTTCACCGTGAGCGCCGAGAGACTCAGCGTCTCACCTATCTGCTTGTTGGACTTGCCGTCGGCCACGAGCCGGAGCACCTCGATCTCGCGGGCGGACAGGTCCGCCACGCCGCTCTCGCTCGGGCCACCGCGCAGCCCGGCGGCCAGCAGCGACGCCACGCTCGGGTCCGCATACACCCCGCCGTCCAGGACGCGGCGCACGCCGTCGGAGACGACCGACGGGGACGCGGACTTCAGCAGGTAGCCCTGGGCGCCGGCCACGAACGCGGCCCGCACCGAATACGGGTCGTCGGCCGCGGACAGCACGACCAGCCGCGGCCAGCCCGAGTTGCGCAGCTCGCCCAGCAGGTCCAGACCGTTTCCGTCCGGCAGGCCGAGGTCGAGGATGCACAGGTCGCACGGACCGGAGGCGTGCGCGCGGGCGCGGGCCTCGGCGACGCTGGCCGCCTCGTATACCTCTGCGGCGCCCATGGAGCGCAGCTTGGTCACGATCGACTCACGCAGGAGTGGGTGGTCATCGACCACGAGCGCGGTGAAGCGCTGTGCGGTCGCCGGTCCGACGCCCTCCATCTGACCTGCCGTGGCCTGCAGTGCGGTCACGTCCGCCCCTCTCGTGCCTTCTGTGATCACGCCGTGCCTCCCCAAGCCCCCTTGTCACGCGCGGACGGCCCCCCGCGTCCGACTGAGTCGCAACGTTGGTGGGGCCGACATCCCGCGCGACAGCCTGTCGTGCACGGTACTGCGCAGGCTACTCCCTTCGGGGTATTCTGGTGGGAAGCTGCACAAGATCCGGTGTTCTTCCAGCAAGTTTTGGAGACAACGGATACTGTGCCGCCAGATCCGCCTGGATCCGCGGGGGGTGGCCCGGGAATGGGAGAGTGGGACCATGCGCAAACGGTTCGTTCGCGCGGCGATCTTCATCGCCATTGCACTCGGAATCGCGGTGGGAGCAGCGAACGCGGCCGGCGCGGTGTCGTTCGGCCCGCATACGGTCTCGACCGACGGCTCGGCCTGGGACTGAGGGCTCTCGCCAGCATGAAGCCTGACAGGACGGTCCACCTGGTCATCGTCGCCCTGGCGGCGGTGGGTCTGGGCCTGTCCGTGGTGTCCGGGTGGGGCTCGCCTCCGTGGTGGGCCCTCGGCGCGTTCGTCGCTGCCGTGGCCATCACCGAATGGGTCGCCGTCCGCGTCCGCATCGTCGTCGGCCGCCAGGGCGTCACCTTCGCCCTCAACGACCTCGTCATGGCGATCGCGTTCGTCCTCGTCGCCCCGGGGGCCTGGGTCGCGGTCGGCATGGGCGTGGGATTCGCCCTCGGCCGCGGCCGCATCAAGAACCGGTCGCTGGTCAAGCTGGCGTTCAACGTCACCCAGATCTTCTGTTCCGCCGCCGTCGCCGTCGTCGTGGCGCACCTGCTCGGCGGCGGGGTCCTGGCCGCCTGCATCGGCCTCGGGACGTACGCGGTGCTCAACCACCTCCTGGTGGCCGTGCCGATCTCCGTGACCTCCTCGGTCCCCTACTTCCGGGTGCTCAACCGGATGGGCCCGATGGCGATCATGAACACCGTCGGCAACCTGTCGGTCGGCGTCCTCGCCGGCTGGCTGTGGAAGGAGCAGCCCATCGGGCTGCTCGGCCTGGTGGTGCCGATCGGCCTGCTGTGGTGGTCCTACCAGCAGCAGTCCCGCCGGGCGTCCGAGGCGCAGCTGTTCGCCGAGCTGGCCCAGGGCCAGCAGCGGCTGGGCGGCTCCGTCGACGCGTCCGCGCAGGTCATCACCATCGCGGCGGCCCGGCTGTTCGGCGCCGCGCGGGTCGAGATGCTGCTGCGACACCCCGACGGCCTGCTGCGCTACGTCGGCGACGAGGGTGGTGTGGCCGCCCGGATCCGCGTCGACGCCGACGCGCTGGACGGGCCGTGGGCGCTGCGCGCGCTGGCCGCCCGCGGCGTGCTGATCGGCGAGGACGGCGACCAGCCCTACTGCTCCGCGGTCCTCGGCGACCCCGAGCGGCCGCTGGCCGTGCTCATCGCCCACCGCCCGCCGCGGTCGGCGCCCTTCGGCCGGGCCGACGCCCAGCTGGCCAGCGTGCTGGTCGGGCAGGCCGAGTCCTGGCTGTCGGTGGCCGAGCTGTCGGCCCGCCGCGACGAGGCCGTCGGCCGCGCCGAGGCGTACGGGGCGGCCAACCGGGTGCTGGGCGACATCTCCCAGGAGACCGTCCCGGCGCTGGCCGTGCTGCGCGAGTCCGCGCACCGGCTGTCCCGGCTCGCCACCCGCTTCGAGGGGCCGGAGGCGGTCGACGAGATCGTCGCCGAGCTCTACTCGGTCGAGCGCGCCGTGGCGTCCCTGCTCGGCGCGATCGCGCTGGCCAGCGACGCCGAGGTGGGCGTCGCCCTGACCGCCGGCCCGGCCCCGGCCACCCGCACGGAGGCCGAGTGGACCACCACGGGTCGGCTCGAGGACGCCGTCGGGCCGTGATCCGGCGCAGGCAGAACCTGCCGTGATCCGGCGCAGGCGGAGCCTGCCGCTCGCGGCCTGGGCCGCCGTCGGCGGTGTCGCCATCGTGCTCACGATGGTCCTGCTGATCGGCTTCGTCCTGGCCCGGGGCGGGCTGGACCGGCTGGAGGTGCTCGCCCTCGGGGTCGGGCTGCTCGTCGGCCTGGTCCTGGTGGCCGCGGCCGTGATCTGGTCCCGGCGGGTCACCGCGGCCCTGCGGGAGCTGCACGAGGACGCGGTCCGGCGGCTGCGCGACCCGTCGCTGCGGGTGGCCACGGCCGCGCCGCAGCTGGCCGGTGCGGCCACCGAGTTCGCCGAGCTGGCCCGGGTGCTGGACGCGCTGCACCTGCGGGCCCGGGTCGCCGACGAGGTCGCCGAGCAGTCCCGGCGGACCGCCGAGCAGACCAGCGCCGGCGTCTTCGAGCTGCTGTCCGGCCTGGTCGCGGCGGAGGAGGCCACCCGCGGGCAGCTGTCCGCGGAGCTGCACGACACGGTCGCCCAGTCGCTGGCCGTGGCCCGCTCGCTGCTGACCGACATCGACCGGGACGACCCCGACCCGGACCAGGTGGAGAAGGTCCGGGAGCTGGTCGACGACGCCGAGGAGCAGGTCCGGGCCGTGATGGCGCGGGCCCGGCCGGCCGAGCTGCGCGACGGCGACCTGGCCTCGGCGGTCGGCGCGCTGCGCCGCGAGTTCCGCTCCCGCTACCTGGTCGACGTGCGGCTGAGCTGGCCCCAGGAGGCGTACCCGCTGCCGCTGGTCTCGGCGGTGACCGTCTACCGGTTCTTCCAGGAGGCGCTGCTCAACGTCGTCAAGCACGCCGACGTGGACGAGGCCGACGCCGCGCTGGCGGTCGAGGGCGAGCAGCTGGTGGCCCGGGTGTCCGACGCCGGCCCCGGCTTCGTGCCGAGCCAGGTGCAGTCCGGCGGCGGCCGGCACGTCGGTCTCGGCCTGCTCAAGGAGCGGGCCCGGCTGGCCGGGGGCTCCCTGGACGTCGTGACCGCGCCGGGGGAGGGCACCGAGCTGACCCTGCGGCTCCCGCTGTCGCCGCGGACCGCGCTGGTCCTCAGGAACGCCGGCGTGCCGCCGAGCTAGCGCCCAGGCCAGGGCAGCCGGGCCAGCGCCCGGCCCGGGCCTGAGCCGATGCCCGCCCGGCTGAAGCCCCTAGGGGCGGAGGGCCGTGACGCCGGCCGGCGGCAGACCCGCGGCCGCGCAGAGCAGGTCGGCGAACGCGCGCAGGTGGGCCGACACGTCCTGCCCGACCGGGGTCCAGGACGCCCGCAGCTCCAGGTCGCTGGTCCGCCGCGGCCCGGCCAGGTCACCGAACCGGGTCGAGGAGGTCTGGGTGACCGTCCCGCCCGCGGCCCGGTACGTCGCCCCGGCCGTCTCCAGCGCGTCCAGCAGCCAGCTCCAGCCGACCTCGGGCAGCAGCGGGTCGCCGGCCATCTCCGGGTCCAGCTCGGCCGACGCGTAGCCGACCAGGCGCAGGGTGCCCTCCCAGGCCTCGTAGCCGGCCGGGTCGTGCAGCAGGACGAGCCGCCCGGTGGCGACCTCGTCGTCGTCGACGATCAGGGTGAGCGCCAGCGCGTGCGTCCACGGGGCCAGCTTCTGCGGCGGCCGGACCTCCTCGACCCGCACCTCCGCCCGCACCCGGGCGACCGACAGGCTGCGCACCGCCGCGGCGAACTCGGCGGGCGCCAGCGAGCGACCCCGGGGCCGGGGCGTGTCGCGTTCGGGCACGGTGGCTGACATCTCTTCCCGTGACCTCTCCGGCGCCTAGGCCGCCGCGCCGAGCGCGGTCCGGGCCGTACGGGGGGCCGGCAGCTCGACCGGCAGGGCCGGACCGACGAGCAGGGCGGTGCCGCAGTCGCGGCAGGCCAGCTCGGCGCAGTCCTCGCCGTGGCCGTCGCCGCAGGGCGGCGTCTCGAAGGCGCGCTCGTCCCCGCAGCAGGGACAGGACCTGGTCAGCATGGGCATCGGACCTCCTCGGCACGGTGGGGAAGGGACAGGTCGGCTTCCGTACGGGGACGGTGACACGCGGCGACCCGGCCGCGCGGGAGGACACCCGGCGTGTCGCGCCCGAACCCCTTACCGCCGCCCGTTCCGTCCGGGTACGTCCGGTCGTCGCGGCCCCGGCCGCCCGTGACAGGATGGGCGGGATGAGCGCGGACCCGTCGGAGTCACTGCTGGTCCGGGCGATGCGCCGGCAGCCGGTGGAGCGCACCCCGGTGTGGTTCATGCGGCAGGCCGGCCGGTCGCTGCCGGAATACCGGGCGGTGCGGGCCGGCATCGGCATGCTGGAGTCCTGCACCCGGCCCGAGCTGGTCACCGAGATCACCCTGCAGCCGGTCCGGCGGCACGGGGTCGACGCCGCGATCCTCTACTCGGACATCATGGTGCCGCTGAAGGCGGCCGGGGTGGACCTGGACATCGTCGCCGGCACCGGCCCGGTGGTGGCGACCCCGGTCCGGGACGAGGCCGCGGTGGCCGCCCTGCCCGGCCTGGACCCGGCCCGGGTCGGCTTCGTCGCGGAGTCCGTCCGGATGCTGGTGCGGGAGCTCGGCGGCACCCCGCTGATCGGCTTCGCCGGGGCGCCGTTCACGCTGGCCAGCTACCTGGTCGAGGGCGGGCCGTCGAAGGACCACGCGCTGACCAAGGCGTTCATGCACGACCGGCCCGAGGTGTGGGCCGCGCTGCTGGCCAAGCTGGCCGGGATCGCCGCCACGTTCCTGCGGGTGCAGGTCGAAGCGGGCGCGTCCGCGCTGCAGCTGTTCGACTCCTGGGCCGGCGCGCTGTCCGCCGCCGACTACGCCCGCTTCGTGCAGCCGCACAGCGCGGCCGTCTTCGCCGCCCTGACCGACCTGGACGTGCCGAAGGTCCACTTCGGCGTCGGCACCGGCGAGCTGCTGGCGCTGCTGGGCGAGGCCGGCGCGGACGTGGTCGGGGTGGACTGGCGGGTGCCGCTGGACGAGGCCGCCCGCCGCGTCGGCCCCGACCGGGCCGTGCAGGGCAACCTCGACCCGGCGCTGCTGCTGGCCGGCTGGCCCGTCCTGGAGGCCGAGGTCCGCCGGGTGCTGGCCGAGGGCCGGCGGGCCCCCGGCCACGTGTTCAACCTCGGCCACGGCGTGCCGCCCGGCACCGACCCCGAGGTGCTCACTCGGGTTGCGGAGCTGGTGCGATCGGTGCCGCGCTGACCGACCGGCGGCGCAGGGCCCAGCGCACCGCCAGCCCGGCCGGGATGACCACGAGCAGGAACGGCAGCACCGCGCCGAGCCCGGTCAGCAGCGCGCCGACGGTGGCCGCGAACGCGTCCCAGCCGTCGCTGAGCCCGCCGACGAAGCCGCTGCGCTCGGCCGGGGGCGCCGCCGCGGCCGCCGGGCGGGCCCGCAGCTGCAGCGTGACCGTCGCGTAGTCGACCTGGCCGGCCAGCGCCCGCTGCCGGGCCTGCAGCGACTCCAGCTCGGTGGTCCGTCTGGACAGCTCGCCCTCGACCGAGACCACGTCGCCGATCTTCTCGGCCCGGGACAGGATGGCCCGGACCCGGGCGATGGAGGCCTGCATGGTCGCGACCCGGGAGCCGATGTCGGCCACGTCCTCGGTCACGTCCTGGGTGCTGCTGGTCCGGGACTGCTCGGTGCCGAGCCCGGACAGCTGGTCCAGCAGCGCGTCCATCCGGGCCGGCGGCACCTTGAGCACGAGCGTGGCGTGCGCGTCCGGGCCGGAGCCGGAGCGGTCGTCGCCGGCGACCACGCCGCCGGCGGCCCGGGCCTTCGAGCCGGCCTCGCCGGCCGCGCCGGTGACGTCCCCGACCACGACCGTGAGCTGGGCCGTACGGATCAGGGCGGGCTGCAGCGCGATGGAGTCGGTGCCCGGGGCCGCCTCCGGGGC
>DATINN010000592.1:0-8108 GCA_035474175.1 Mycobacteriales bacterium
TACCAGCTGGTCGTCGAGGGCGGGCCGCACGGCATCCGGGTCAACGCGGTCAGCCCGGCGATGACCGAGACGCCGCAGACCTCCCCCATGCTGCGGGACCCGGACGGCCCGGCCGCGGTCGTGGTGGCCGGTCTCGGCGGCATCGGGAAGACGGCCCTGGCGGTCGCGGCTGCGGCGAAGGCGGCCGACGCCTTCCCGGGGGGGCATCCCCTGCTCAAGCTCGCTGACGACGACTGCCTGGACCGGGCGCTGCGGGCGCTCGGCGTGCCCGGCGCGCGCATCCCGGCGGACCCGACCGGGCGGGCCGACCTGCTGCGGGACACCGTGCGCCGCAAGCCGGCGCTGCTCGTCGTGGACGACGCCTCCTCGGCGGCGCAGGTGCGGCCGCTGCTGGAGATCGGCCGCGGCCTGCGGCTGCTGATCACCAGCCGGCGCCGGCTGGCGGCCCTGGACGACGCGGAGCACCTCGTGCTCGGCCCGCTGCCGGCGGAGCCGGCCCGGGCGGTGTTCCGGTCGATCTCCGGGTGCACCGACGACGACCCGGTCGAGGAGCTGGTGGACCGGTGCGCGGCGGTGCCGCTGGCGCTGCGGATCGTCGCCGCCCGGGTACGCGACGGCGGCTGGACCGCGGCCGAGATGCTGGCCCGGCTCACCGACGAGGCCAGCCGGATCGCCGTCATGGACGACGGCGAGCGGAGCATGGCGGCGGTGCTCGGGACCACCATCGGGGGCCTGCCCGACCCGGAGCGGGAGCTGCTGACCCTGCTGGGCGTGCACCCGGGACCCGCGGCCGACCTGCCGGCCGCGGCGGCGGTGGCCGGGTGGCCGGCGCTGCGCACGGAGGTGCTGCTGGGCCGGCTGCACGAGAGCTGCCTGGTCTCCCGCGCCCCGGGCGGCCTGGTCACCCTGCACGACCTCGTCCGGGCCCGCCTGGTGTCGGCCGAGGTGCCCGGCCTGCCGGCGGCCGTCCGGGACGCCGCGCTCGGCCGGCTGACCGACCACGTCTCGGCCCGGGTCGCGGCCGCGGACGCGCTGATCGAGCCGGGCCGCTACCGCCCGCCGATGGCGTTGCCGGAGGTGGACCCGTTCGACGGCGCGCCCGACGCCTTGCGGTGGATCCGGACGCACTGGCCGGTCGCGGTGGCCCTGCAGGAGCGGGCCCAGGCGGCCGGCCGGCCGGAGTCGTGCTGGCGGCTGGGCTTCCTGCTGCGCGGCTTCTTCTTCCAGGAGAAGCTGATCGAGCCCTGGCTGCGCAGCGGCCGCCTCGCCCTGGCCGCGGCCGAGGAGGCCGGGGACCCGCTGTGGATCGGCCGGTCGCTCAGCAGCCTGGGGATGGCCGAGCTGGAGGCCGGCGACCTGGTCGCGGCGGCCGGGTGTCACCGGCGGGCCGGCCCCGCCTTCGCGGCGGCCGGCGACGACGTCGGCGCCACCGACGCCAGTGCGAGCCTGGCCTGGGTACGCCACTACCGGGGCGAGCACGAGCAGGCGCTGGCCGGGTTCGGCGCCGCGCTGCTGGCGTACCGGCGGCTGGGGAGGCCGCGCAGCGAGGGCATCACGGTGCGCGGGATGGCGCTGGCGGCGGCCGCGCTGGGCCGGGACGCGGACGCCGCCGGCCACGCGCGGCGGGCGGCGGCGTTCGCCGCGACGCCGCTGGACCGGGCCATGACGCTCAGCTGCGCGGCCTGGGTCGACGCGTGCGCGGGCCGCGCCGAGCAGGCGGCGGCCGGGTACGCCGCCGCCGCGGAGGCCGCCCGGGGTCAGTCCCCGTACGAGCTGGCCCGGGCCCTGACCGGGCTGGGCAACCTCGCCGCCGCGGCCGGCGACGCGGCCACCGCCGCCCGGCACTGGGCCGAGGCGGACGAGCAGCCGGTCACGCTGCCGCTCGCGGCCGAGGCCGCCACCCGCCGCGCGCTCTCGAATCCCGACGCGTGATCGTCGTGTGACCGGGACGCGCCGAGAACGAAGCCCAGGACCATTCCCAGGATTATGCAGAGCACGGCGAGACGGAACGCCGTGCCGATTCCGCAGATGATTCTCATCGGTATTGTCACCTCGGGTCCGGTGGCGCCCCGGCTCCGGTCGCTTCGACCGGAGCCGGGGCCGACTCCCTGCTCAGGACACGTACAGCGCGATGATGCCGAGCAGCGTGACGATGCTCCAGTGCCAGTCCATGGGAAAACACCTCTTTTCGGCGCAGGGTCCGACCCGGTCGGACTCGAATGGGGTGCCGAATAGCGGTGGACTTCGCCCGGGCCTTCACCGCTGAATTTCGACAACCACACGATGCGGCGCCGGAAACTGTTTCCGGAAGGCGTTTCCTGTTTCCAGAAAGGGGGAAACGACGGTAGCGTCGGACCCCGAGGAGAGGACGGCTGGTTGCCACCGGGCAGAGCGGTCAGCGAGGCGCACGCGAGGCTCGGTCGCGCCCTGCGGGCGACCCGGGACAAGGCCGGCATCAGCACCCGGCAGGTGCCGCGACCGGGGCCGGGCCCGGCGGACCGGCCGTACTACAGCTCCGGCCACATCTCCCTGGTGGAGGCGGGCTCGACCGCCCCCTCACCGGAGCTGATCGAGGCGTACGCGGCGATGCCGGGCGGCTCCCGGGCGGAGCTGCGCTCCCTCTACGAGCAGATGCTGACCACGACCCGGGAGGCGGCCCGCCGGCGCAGGCAGGGCGAGGTCAGCGTCCCGGCCCGCCCGCCCCGCGACCTGACCGAGGTCGGCGACCGCACCGACGTCCAGGAGCATTACTTCGTCGTCTCGACCGAGGTCGAACACCGCTTCGGGCCGGGCGGCGCCATCACCGAGGTCGTCACCACGATCGGCCTGCGGGCCCGGCGCCCGGGCGTGCTGCTCTACTACACCGGCTTCAGCTATCCGGCCGACCTGCGTCCCGGCGTGCTGCGGATCGAGGCGGTCTCCGGCGCGACCGTGCTGGCCACGGAGGAGAGCATCAGCGGCGCCCTGGCCTGCTACCTCCGCCTCGACCGGGAGGTCGGCCCGGACGACCCGGAGCCGCACCTGCTGACCTATCGCGTCCGGGTCGACAGCGAGCAGCGGGCGGCGCCCCGGCTGCGCGGGTTCGCCTTCGAGGGCCGGGAGCAGCTGCTGCTGCGGGCCGTCTTCGACCCGGCGGCCGACCCCGGGTCGGTGTGGTGGTTCGCCGTCGCCGACATCGTGGACGCCGAGCACCCGGCGCCGGGGAACACGATCCGGGGCGGGCCCGGCGGCGTCTACGAGCGGCACTTCGAGCGGCTCGTGCCCGGCTGGTGCTACGGCTTCGGCTGGTCCTGGTGACGGCAGGGTGAGATTCCGGCCCGCGCTGACCGCCGGCGCTTGCGTCTCGGCAAGCAGGCCGGAGCGTCCTTAGCGTTCCGGCACCGGGATCTGCCCGGTCTTGTGGAACTCGCCGTACCCGCGGCGCGACGGCACCGGGATCCCCACCGACGGCGGACCGCCGGGGTACGGGGGGTGGCCGCCGGGCTCGCAGGAGCCACGTCGGTCACGACGCGCCGCGGGTACCGGCCAGCTCCGCTGCGCGGCCGGAGGGCAGGTGAACCCAGGTGGAGACACACGGGCGGGGACGCTGAGCGGCGCCGAGGTTCACCCGCCAGGAGGACTAGTGGAGAGCAGCCGGGAGCGGTACGTCTTGTACCGCCGTCCGGCGTAGTCCGCGCCGACCGCACTCAGGAGGTCGACGTGCGCAGAATGCTCGCCCGGTTGCTCGTGGCCGGGCTCGTGATCGGCAGCTCGGCGGCGCTCGGGAGCCAGGCCGTGGCCGCGCCCGCCGGTCCCGCCGCCAGCGGGATCACCCATCCCGACCTGGACTTCATGGGCTGGAGCCGGCGCGGCACGGCCGGCCCGACCACCGGCGGCAGCACCGACGCGGTCACCCAGACCCCCGGCATCGACGTCTCCCACTTCCAGGGCACCGTCAACTGGGCGTCGCAGTTCGCCGGCGGCGTGCGGTTCACCTGGATCAAGGCGACCGAGGGCGTGACGTTCCGGGACTCGGCCTTCTCGGCCAACTACACCGGGTCGTTCAACGCCGGCGTGATCCGCGGCGCCTACCACTTCGGCCTGCCCGACCGGTCCACCGGCGCCACCCAGGCCAACTACTTCGTCGACCACGGCGGCGGCTGGTCCGCCGACGGCCGGACGCTGCCGGGCACGCTCGACATCGAGTACAACCCGTACGGCGCGACCTGCTACGGGCTGACCAAGGCCGGCATGTCGGCCTGGATCCGGAGCTTCACCACGCAATACCGGGCCCGCACCGGCCGGGACGCGGTCATCTACACGACCACGGACTGGTGGACGACCTGCACCGGCGGCGACGCCTCCTTCGGCGCGACCAACCCGCTGTGGATCGCCCGGTACGCGACGACGGTCGGCACCCTCCCGGCCGGCTGGGGTGTCCGCACCGTCTGGCAGTACACGGACTCGCCGCTGGACAAGGACCGCTTCAACGGCGCCCTGGACCGGCTGCAGGCCTTCGCCCTGGGCTAGGTCGACCGGTCGACGCGGCCGCCCGGGAGCAGCGTCGCCGCGACCAGCATCAGCGCCGAGACCACCACGGTGGTGAGGAAGACGTGGTGCACGGCCGTGGTCAGCGCGCCCGGGTCGACCCGGCCGGTCTGGGCGCCGAGCACCGCGTTGACCAGCGCGCCGAAGACGGCCACGCCGAGCGCGCTGCCCAGCGAGCGCAGGAACAGGTTGTTGGCCGTGACCACGCCCCGGTCCTGCCAGCCCACGCTGGACTGGGCCGCGATGAGGGTCGGGCTCGCGGTCAGGCCCATCCCCAGCCCGACCACCAGGCAGGTCGCGCCGACCTGGTAGACGCTGGAGCCCTCGTCCAGCAGCAGCGCCAGGGCGGAGCCGATGAGGATGATCACGGTGCCGATCAGGGCGCAGCCGCGGAAGCCGATGCGCAGGTAGATCTTGCCCGACTGGGACGCCGACACCGGCCAGCCCAGGGTCAGCGTCGCCAGCGCGAACCCGGCCACCAGCGGCCCCTTCCCCAGCACCTCCTGCACGTACGTCGGCACGTAGGAGGTCAGGCCGAACAGCACCGCCCCGACCCCGGCCGAGATGACCCCGCTGACGGCGAGCAGCCGGCGGCGGAACACCCACAGCGGCAGCACCGGCGCGGCCGCCCCCCGCTCGGCGAACCAGAACACGGCCAGCAGGACCACGCCCACGGTCAGGATGCCGATGCTGGTCGGCGAGCCCCAGGCCCAGGCCTGACCGCCCTCCAGCACGCCCATGATGACCAGCGTCAGCCCGGCGGTGAGCAGGGCGGCGCCGCGGTAGTCGATGGCCGGGCGGCTGCGCTCGACCCGCTCGTGCAGGTTGCGGACCAGCATCGCGCCGGCCAGCAGGCACAGCGGGATGTTGATGAAGAAGATCCAGCGCCAGCTGACGTACTCGCTGAAGACACCGCCGAGCGTCGGCCCGACCACCGACGAGATCCCCCACACGCTGGCGATGTAGCCCTGGACCTTGGCCCGCTCCTCGGTCGAGTAGAGGTCGCCGGCGATGGTGATCGTGATCGGCGCGATCGCACCGGCACCCAGGCCCTGCACGACCCGGAACGCGATCAGCGCGCCCATGCTCCAGGCGATCCCGCACAGGATCGAGCCGGCCAGGAACACCCCGATGCCGAACAGGACGACCGGCTTGCGACCGAAGAGGTCGGCCAGCTTGCCGTACACCGGGACGGTGACGGCCTGCGCCAGCAGGTAGATCGAGAACAGCCAGGGGAACTCGGAGAACCCGCCCACGTCGGCGACGATCGACGGGACGGCGGTCGCGATCACGGTCGAGTCGATCGCGATGAGCGCGGTCGAGAGCATGATCGCGATCAGCACCGGCCCGCGTTCGGACCGGAACCCGACCCCCTGCTGAACACCCTGCGTCGCTGTCACTGCGTCCTCTCCGCCGCCCGATCAGGTCCCGGAGGGGTCAAAGCGCCGCGGCGCCGGGCCATTCCGCCCCGGCCCTAGGGTGGGCGCGTGGAAGGCCTGTCCGCCGGGGTGCTGACGCTGCTCGCCCTGATCGGGCTGGTCGGCGGGATCGGGGTGGCCGCGGTCGGCCCGGGCGGGGTGCTGCCGACGATCGGGCTGTTCGTGCTGACCCCGCTGGCCCCGGCGACGGTGGCCGGCACCGCGATCGCGACGAACATCGGGACCGGGGTCGCGGGCACGGTCGCGTACACGATCTCGGGGCAGCTGCGGGACCGGGCCACCCGCCGCACGGCCTGGATCCTGGCCGCGACCGCGGTGCTCGGCACGCCGCCCGGGGTGCTGGTCAACGCGCACGTCTCGAAGCGGCTGTTCGGGATCCTGCTGGCCGCGTTCGTGGTCGTGGTGGCGTTCCTGGTCTGGCTGCGCGGGCGCACGACGCGGGTCGCCGCGCACCCCCGGGACGCGGTCGTGGCCGGGCTGGGCCTGGTCGTCGGCGCCGCCAGCGGGCTGCTCGGGCTGGGCGGGCCGCTGCTGACCGTGCCCCTGCTGGTCGCGCTGGGGGTGGACGCGCTGCAGGCGCTGGCCGCGGCGCAGGCCCAGTCGGTGGTGATCGCCACCGTCGGCACGATCGCGTACGCGGTCTCAGGGCGGGTCGACTGGGGCCTGGTGCTGCTGATCGGGCTGCCCGAGCTGGCCGGGGTGCTGCTGGGATGGCGGATCGCCCGGGCCCTGCCGACCCGGACGCTCCGCCTGGTGCTCATCGTCGTGCTGCTGGCGCTGGCGCCGTACCTGGCGCTGCGCAGCTAGCGGCTGGCGTGCCTGGCGCGGCTCAGCCGGCCGGCGGGGCGAAGAACTCCAGCGCGATGTTGTCGGGATCGCGGAAGGACAGGCCGGAGCCGTAGTGCTGGTCGACGACGCCGCCGTGCTTGATGCCGAGCTCGTCCAGCCGGGTCGCCCAGGCCTCCAGCTCGGACCGGTCGGCGCAGGCGAACGCGACGTGGTCGAGCCCGGCGTTGCGCTCGTCGAAGTCGCCGCTGCCGTCGGTGGTGTGCTTGTGCAGGCCGAACAGCTGCCCGCCGCCCAGCAGCCAGACGTTGTGGTGGAAGGTGCCGCCGGCCTCGTCCTCGTCCAGCACCGGGTCGGCGCCGAACAGGGCCGAATACCAGCGGGTGCTGCGGTCGAGGTCGGTGACGGTGACCGCGACGTGGGCCACGGACGGGAACTCGGGCATGTACTGACCTCCTGGACGGCGTGATCTCCCGGCGAGTCTGCTCCGTCCCCGCCCGTGCGGGCCCGCCCGATCGGGCAGAGTTCAGGCGCGTACGGCCCTGGTGTGGGTTATCGTCCTCGGCGACCTGGCGGCGGCAGCGGGAGACCCGGTGAGCGACGAGTTCGACCTGCTCGGCGATCCGGCGGGCGCGACGCCACCGGCGAAGCGGCCGACCGCGGCGCTGGTGGCCGGCCTGGTCGCGGTGGTCCTGCTGGCCCTCGTCGGCGTGGTCTGGATGGTCTCCTCGGTGGCGGCCCGGGGCGGGAAGGTCGACACGGCCGCGGCGACACCGGCCGCGACGACCACGGCACCGCCGGCCACGGACCCGGCCACCACGCAGCCGCCGGCCACGACCCCGGCCGCGGCGACCTCGACCGTGCCGGTGCCGACGGCGACGCTCACGGTGCCGGCAGGGCCGGTGCCGACCGCGGTGACGGTCGCGCCCGTGCCCACCGCCCCCAGGCCGATCCCGACGCGGACGATCACGCTGCCGGCGCCGAAGCCGACCGTGTCCGCCCCGGGCGGCAAGCTGGTCACGGTCCCCGGGGTCATCGGGCTGCGGGTGAAGGCGGCGAGCGACGTGCTGCGGACGGCCGGGCTCAAGGTGCAGGTGCTGGGCGGGATCGCGACCCCGGACCGGGACGACCGGCGGGTCACGGCCCAGCGGCCCGGCCCGGGCTCGATCGTCCGCGCCGGCGCCACCGTCATCCTCGTCACCGACGGAATCTGACCCGCCCCGCGCTCAGCTGGCGGGTCCGGGGCGGGGAGCCGGAGGCGAGCGGGGCCGCCCCCGGAGCGGCCGGCTCAGAGGCGGCGCGCTCAGAGGCGGCGCGCTCAGAGGCGGCGCGCTCAGAGGCGGCGCGCTCAGAGGC
>DATINN010000593.1:0-1992 GCA_035474175.1 Mycobacteriales bacterium
ATGGAGATGCTGCTGATCAACCACCCGCTGGACTGCCCGATCTGCGACAAGGGCGGCGAGTGCCCGCTGCAGAACCAGGCGATGACCAACGGCCGGGTCGACTCCCGGTTCGTGGACGTGAAGCGGACCTACCCCAAGCCGATCGCGATCTCCTCGGAGATCCTGCTGGACCGGGAGCGGTGCGTGCTCTGCGCCCGCTGCACCCGGTTCTCCGAGCAGGTGGCCGGCGACCCGTTCATCGCGCTGTTCGAGCGGTCGGCGCTGGAGCAGGTCGCGGTGTACGAGGACGAGCCGTTCGAGTCCTACTTCTCCGGCAACACGGTGCAGATCTGCCCGGTCGGCGCGCTCACCAGCGCGGCCTACCGGTTCCGGTCCCGGCCGTTCGACCTGCTGTCGGTGCCGAGCGTGTGCGAGCACTGCGCCTCGGGCTGCGCGCTGCGCACGGACTTCCGCCGGGGCAAGGTCATGCGCCGGCTGGCGGCCGAGGACCCGGCGGTCAACGAGGAGTGGAACTGCGACAAGGGCCGGTTCGCCTTCACCTACGCCAACCAGGCCGACCGGATCCTCACCCCGATGGTGCGCGACGAGCGGACCGGTGAGCTGGTCGAGACGTCCTGGACCGACGCGCTGGAGCGGGCGGCCGAGGGTCTGCGCGAGGCCCGCGACACCGGCGGCGTCGGCGTGCTGCCCGGCGGCCGGCTGACCGTCGAGGACGCGTACGCCTACGCGAAGTTCGCCCGCCTCGCGCTCGGCACCAACGACGTCGACGCCCGGGCCCGGGCCCACTCGGCCGAGGAGCTGGACTTCCTCGCCGCCCGGGTGGCCGGCCTGGGCCCGGAGACGGGCGCGGTGACGTACGGGGAGCTGGAGGCGGCGCCGGCGGTGCTGCTGGTCGGCTTCGAGCCGGAGGAGGAGTCGCCGATCGTCTTCCTGCGGCTGCGCAAGGCCGCCCGCAAGCGCGGCCAGAAGCTGTTCGCGGTCGCGCCGTGGCTGACCAACGGCGTCCGCAAGGCCTTCGGCACGCTGCTGGCGACGGTGCCGGGCGACGAGCCCCGGGTGCTGGCCGCGCTGGGCTCGCCCGAGCGGGCCGGGGACGCGCCGGTCGCGGCGCTGCCGGTCGAGGTGCCGCGGGCGACCGTGGCCGGCTCGGTCGCGGCCGGGGTCGACGGCCCGGCCGGCACCGACGTGGCGCGGGCCGCGGCCGAGGCGATGCGGCTGGCCGGCGCGGTGATCCTGGTCGGCGAGCGCGCGGCCGAGGTCCCGGGCCTGCTCACCGAGGCGGCCCGGCTGGCCGCGACCACCGGGGCCCGGCTGGCCTGGGTCCCGCGGCGGGCCGGCGAGCGCGGTGCGGTCGAGGCCGGCGCGCTGCCGACCCTGCTGCCCGGCGGCCGGCTGGTCTCCGACGCCGCCGCCCGCGAGGAGGTCGAGGTGGTCTGGGGCGGCCTGCTGCCGACCACCCCGGGCCGGGACGCGGCCGGGATCCTGGCCGCGGCCGCCAGCGGGGAGCTGTCCGCGCTGCTGGTCGGTGGCGTCGACCTGGACGACCTGCCCGACCCGGCGGCGGCCCGGGAGGCGCTGGGCCGGGCCGGCTTCGTGGTCAGCCTGGAGCTGCGGCAGTCGTCCGTGACCGACCTGGCCGACGTGGTGCTGCCGGTCGCGCCGATGGCGGAGAAGCCGGGCACATTCCTGGACTGGGAGGGCCGGGCCCGCCCGTTCGACACGACCATCCGCGGGGCCAGCGGCGCGCTGCCGGACGGCCGGGTGCTGCACGCGCTCGCCGACGAGATGGACGTGCTGCTGGAGCTGCCGTCGGTGGACGCGACCCGGGCCGAGCTGGCCCGCGTCGGCACCACCCGGCGGCCGCGCCCCGGCGACCCGATGGTGCGCCCGCCGCTCACCCCCGCCCGCGGCACCGGCCGGGCCGTGCTGGCCAGCTGGCGGCAGCTGCTCGACCGGGGCTCGCTGCAGGCGGGCGAGCCGCACCTGGCCGGC
>DATINN010000594.1:0-4978 GCA_035474175.1 Mycobacteriales bacterium
TCCGGCCCGTGCGGCCCGGTCCCGGCCGGCCCGCCCTCCGGCTCGCGCGGGCCGGTCTCGGCCGGCCCGCCCTCCGGCCCGCGCGGCCCGGTCCCGGTCGGCGCACTCTCCGGGCCGCGCGGTTCGGTTTCGGCCGGCGCACCCTCCGGCGCGTCCTCCGGCCCGCTCACCGGGCCGAGCGTGGGCAGGGCGACCTGGGCGAAGAGCTTGTCCTCGGTCAGCAGCCGGCCGGCCTGTTCGGGCCGGATCAGCGTGGCCAGCTTGCGGTCGACGACCGAGTCGACCGGGTCGTTGAGGCGCAGCTCCAGCCGGGTGCCGACCAGCGGCTGCTGCGCCATCCGCAGCTCGTTCCACCGGGTCAGCGTGAGCACGACGTGGATGCCGAAGCTGCTGCCGGACCGCAGCAGCGTCAGCAGCGGCTCCTCCAGGTCCTCGAAGTCCGTCCGCAGCGCCCCGAACCCGTCGACCAGCAGCAGCACGTCCGGCGCGACCAGCGCCGGGATCCGGCCGGCGGCGTGCTCGGCCCGCAGCATGCCGAGCGAGTCGATGCCGTGCTCGGCGAACACCCGCTCCCGCTCGGCCAGCATGCCGAGCAGCTCCTCCAGCAGCCGGGTCAGCCGGTCCCGCCGGCCGCGGGTGGCGACACCGCCGACGTGCGGGAAGCCGGCGATCCCGCCCAGGCCGCCGCCGGTGAGGTCCATCCCGTAGATGCTGAGCTCCCGCGGCGTGTGGGTGAGCGCGGCCGACACGGCCAGCGAGCGCAGCAGGGTGGACCGGCCCGACTGCGGCGCCCCGATGATCGCGACGTGACCGCCGGCCCGGGCCAGGTCGACCGACCAGACGTCCTGCCGCTGCCCGGCCGGGTCGTCGACGAGCCCGAGCGGCAACCGCAGCCGCCCGGTCCGTACGCCGGTCAGCGCGACCCGCTCCGGCAGCGGTGCCAGCCACACCGGCGCGACCCGCCGGCCGGGCGACCGCAGTCCGTCCACACAGGACTCCAGCAGCGTCCGCCCGACCGGTGTCGCCGCCGGTCCCTCCGGCGTCGCGGACGGTGCCGGAGCCTGCTCGTACAGGGGCAGCACCCGGGGCTCCGGGACGACCGGGAGCGGAGCGTCCACAGTGGACCCGGCCGGCCCGGAGACGTACCCGGACCGGAATCGCGTGTAGACGGTCGTGTCCACCTTGAGGTAGCCGAAGCCGGGCACCGGCGGCAGGTGGAACGCGTCCTTGCTGTCCAGGATCGTCGCGCTCTCGGACTCGGAGAAGGTCCGCAGGCCGATCCGGTAGGACAAATAGGTCTCCAGCCCGCGCAGCCGGCCGGCCTCGATCCGCTGGCTGGACAGCAGCAGGTGCACGCCGATCGACCGGCCGATGCGGCCGATGGACAGCAGCAGGTCGACGAAGTCGGGATCGGCGGTGAGCAGCTCGCCGAACTCGTCGATGACGATGAGCAGGTGCGGCAGTGGCGGCAGCTCCGGCCGGGACCGCCGCAGCTGCCGGTAGTGGCTGATCGACGGCGACGACCCGGCCGACTTCAGCAGCTCCTGGCGGCGGACGACCTCGCCGGCGATGCTGGCCCGGGCCCGCTCGGTCAGCTGGGAGTCGTCGGCCAGGTTGTCGATGAGACCGGCGACGTGCGGCAGCTCCGCGAACGGCGCGAACGCCGCCCCGCCCTTGTAGTCCACCAGCACCATGGCCAGGTCCTCGGGCGGGTGGGTCAGCGCCAGGGACAGGATCAGCGTGCGCAGCAGCTCGCTCTTGCCCGACCCGGTCGCGCCGACGCAGAGCCCGTGCGGCCCCATCCCCAGCTGCGCCGACTCCTTCAGGTCGAGCAGCACCGGCGCGCCGACGTCGTCCAGCCCGATCGGCACCCGCAGGAAATCCTGCGGCCGCCGCGGCGTCCAGGCCGCGGCCGGGTCGTCCGGGTCCACGCCGAGCAGGTCGGTGACGGCGGGGCCGGTGGCCGCCTCGACCGAGTCCGGACCGGTACGGCTGAGCCGGCGGCCGGTGAGCGTCCGCGCGACCGCCTCGAACAGCGGCCGGCCGGTGCGGTCGGCGACCGCGCGCTGCTCCGGACCGCGGGTGTCGGCGATCGTGGCGACGTCGCCGTCAAGGGTGATCCGCACGGTCACGTCGGACGGCTCGTGCAGCCGGTCGGTCAGCAGGTGCACGACGGTCACGTGCAGGTCGGGCAGGGGCGCGGCCGGGTCGGGCAGCGGCAGCGTGGACGCGACCCGGCCGCGATCGTCCACGAACACGATCAGCCGGGCCGGGGCGGCGGTGCTCTCCGCCCAGCCGCGCCGGCCGGCGGCCCGGGTGGTGCGCGCGGCCAGGTCGGCCCCGAGCAGCGGACCGAGGTCGGCGGCGGACGGCGCGACCCGGCGGGCCGGCCCGTCGGTCAGGTGCGGCAGCAGGTCGATCCCGCGCCAGTCCGCGGCGGCCCACTCCGGGAAGGCGGCGGCGACGGCCACGTCCTCGGGCGCGTGCAGGGTCGCCAGCTGCAGCAGCAGGGAGCGGGCCACGGCCAGCACGCCGTCGGGGTCGCCGACGATCGCGACCTGACCGGCGCCGTCCAGCCGTACGGGCACGGGGATCCCGCGCACCACCGCGCACTGGGTCGCGGTCGCGACGGCCTCGCCGAGCAGGATCGGGTCGTACGGGCGGACCGGATCCTGCTCCGGCGGCACGGTCAGCGGGAACCGGGTGCCGTCGCCGAGCCCGACCCGTACGGACAGGAAGTCGGGGTGGGCCGGGCGCCGCTCCCACAGCCGGGCCGGGTCCCGGACCAGGTCCAGCAGCGCCTCGGGGGCGGGGTCGAGGAACAGGGCGGCGGTCCGGAGGTCGCGGCCGCGGTCGCGCATCCGGCCCCGCAGCGTCTCCAGGTAGTCGAGGTAGCCCTCGCGCTGGACCCGGCGCTGCCGGGCCGCGCCGCCGCGCCGGCTCAGCGCCATGCCGATCCCGCCGGCCAGCGCGACCACCATGACCACCGCGCCGACCACGAGGAACGCGGGGTTGCTGGAGCGGAAGACGACGATCATCACGCCGGAGGTGAGCGCGCCGGTCACCGGGAGCAGGGCCTGCAGGGTGCCGCCGCGGGTGACGGCCGGGTCCTCGGCCACCGGCGGCGGCGCGACGGTCCCGGCCACGGGCGGGCCGAGCGGGCGGCTGGTCCGGGTGGGACGGTGCACGAGCTCAACGGTCACGGCGGTCTCCTCGACTCGGGCGCATCAGCTCGGCGGCCAGGCGCAGGTGCTGTCGCGGTCCGAGGCGGCGGCCGGCCGCCGCCAGCACCACGGGCGGGGTCGGCGGCAGCGTCCGCACCAGGGCCGCGGCGGCGCCGGCGTCCTCCGGGCGGACCACCAGGCAGACGGCGTGGCTGGTGCTCAGCACCGGCTCCAGGTCGTGCGCGGGGTGCCGCAGGCCCCAGTCGGTCACGACCACGTCGAAGAACCGCGCGACCGGCCCGACCCCGGCACTCCACGCCGCGCCCCCGACCCCGCCGCCCCCGCCAGCCGGGCTGGCCGGGCTGGCCGGGCTGGCCGCGTCGAGCCCGCCGGCCGGGCCGGCCGGGCGGCTGGGCGTGCGGAGGGCGGTGGCGGCGGGGCGGAGGTCGAGGGTGTAGCAGCCGGCCGGGGCGCGCGTCAGCGCGGCGCGAACCTCGGCCGCGGTGCCGGGCCGCACCGGCGCCGTCGGCCCGGGCGGCACGTCCAGGAGCGGGAGCAGCCCGTGCGGGCTGGGGGACGCGTCGACGGCCAGCACCATGCCGGCCCGGCGGCGGGCGAGCACGGTGGCAACCTGCGCGGCCAGGGTCGACCCGCCGATCCCGGGGACCAGGTGCACGAACCCGATCCGCCGGCACAGCGGCAGCGGCGCGCGGACGGCGGCGTCGTGCTCCCGCAGGGCCCGGCCGGCCCCGGTGGCGCTGCCGAAGACCGCGCTCACCGCGCCCATCAGAACGCTCCGAGCAGGTCGGAGTAGACCCCGAACAGCCCGACCAGCAGCGGCACCATCGCCACCACGGCCACCGTCTCGGCCACGTCGCCGACCTGCCGCAGCGCCGCCCGGGTGTGCGCGGGCGGCCGGACCAGGGGGAGGACGAGGACCGCCACGACGAGCAGGGCCAGACCGGCGCCGACGTCGCGGGGCTCGGAACCCATCCGCCCGAAGCCGCCGACGAGGAGCCCGGCCACCACCGCCGCCCACAGCGCCATCTGCTGGGCCGCGATCGGGAAACCCCGGGTGCGCAGGGCGGTCACGGTCACGACCGCGACCCCGAGCCCGGCGGCCCAGCCGTCCAGGGACCCGAGCAGCACGCCGGACGTGGCCGCCAGCGTCCAGGACACGCCGGAGACGGCCCAGGTGAGCGTGGAGTACGCGCGGTCGACGCCCCGGCGCACATCGGTACGCCGGCGCAGCCGACCGCCGAGGACGGCGGCGTCGAGCGCGGTCAGCCCGGCGGCTGCGGCCGCGTAGCGGGGTAGCAGCCCGCAGGCGACCACCGCGGCGGTCGCGCCGAACGCCGCCGCCCGCTCGGCGCCCAGGCCGGCGGCGGCCAGCGGCACGCACACCGCGGCCAGGCCGAGGACGCTGCCGGCCAGCGCGGGCCGGTGCCCGAGACCGAGGCCGATCCCGGCGGCGGTGCAGGTCCAGCCGAGCAGGCCCACCGCGGTCGCGACCGGCAGCACCCAGCCGGTCGCGGTCACCCCCGGCGCCAGCGCCATCCGCAGCGCCGTCACGACCGCGATCCCCGCCGCCAACCCGGTCAGCACCCCGACCGCCGCCCGCCCGGCGGCGACCCGCCCTCCCGGTCGGAGGTCGGGCCGCGAGCCGACCGGGCCGGACGAGGGGGAGCCGGGCCACCACCCCGGCGCCGCACCCGCGGGTCCGCCGGACTGGTCCGGCGCCCCCACCGAGCCGGCCGGTCCGGAGGAGGGAGTGGGTCGGCTCGCGGTGAGGCGGGCGGTGAGGACGGCGAGGA